>JAMOSM010000114.1 GCA_027063075.1 Nautiliaceae bacterium
GATATTTTATAAGATTGTCCGTGTCATTGTAAGAGAAATATTTATCTCCTATAATATTTAACTTGCTTATACCATTGAATCCTGGCACTTTTGCTCCTTTATTTGTTGCAAATCCCCAGAATATAAAATTTCCGGTCAATTTTTTTTCACCGCCGTCACTAACAAACACTATAGTTTTTTTAGCACTGCTTATATACTTTATCCTGTTTATAGCCATTTTAATGTCGGTTCTAGCTTTAACCGGTTTTAGAGGTTTTATTTTGTTTATTAGCAGGGTTTTATTTATGCTCGGAAGAGATAAGAGATTTACATTTTTATCAAAACTGAAAATACCTATCGGTTTATTTACTTTTTTTATGAGTTTGATTATTTCTTTTTTGGCATATTCTAAGCGATTTGGTTTTAAATCTTTACATGCCATTGAATAGGTTGTATCGATGAGTAAAAATATGTCGTTATTTGGAAGTTTTATGGATTTTATCTCTTTTTTGGCAATTCCACTTAATGCCAAAACTAAGAATGTAGCTGATAATGAAAAGAAAAGGTTTTTTTTGGTGGTAAATAGAAATATTAAAGGAATTAAAATCAAAACTTCCGGGTGTAATATGTTCATACAAAAGCCTTTATTATTGAAAGAAGTATTAAAATAACAAAAAACAGCTTAAATTCCTTATAATACCTATCAAATCCAAGTTCTTTTCTTATTACGATAATCGGGATGTGTTCTACAAGCAAATAAGATTTTTTAAATATGTTTTTCTTTTTATTTAAGATTTCTACTTCCTCATGACCCTGCAGTGCAAGATAGTAGTAGAGTTTTTTTATGTCTTCTTTATAATATCCCATCTTCTTTTTTAGTTTGTAAGCTTTTGCATTGTAAACTACAATTAGTGTTATTAAATAAATCAAAACTGCATATATCAAAATATTAAAAAAATATGATTTTTGCGTTTTAACCGATATATTTATTTCGGGAGGATTTATTGTTGATTTTTTGTATGTAAGAGAATTTGTAAAATATGTTTTTGAGTTGTATGTAATTTTCAGCGGCAAAATTTGCAGATAGTTTTTAAATTCAACATAATATTTTTTGCCGACATAATATTCACCGTTATAAAAGTAATTAAAGTTTCCTAGAAATCTAATATTTCCGTTTTCTATTGTAACATTTGGAATTGAGTAGTTTTTTGGATACTCTTTTGATTGTATGTAGATATATAAGCTACTATTTTTTGACACATACTTTACATTTGCCTCGGTTGCAAAAAGATATAAAAAACTAAATAAAATTAAAACGACTCTCAAATCTGACCTTTAAGATTTTGTATATTAATAGCACAAGTGCAAATATTATAAACCTGTAATCAATCACTTGGTATTTTATAGTTTTATATGAAGTTTTGTTTTTATTTACAGGTTTTGTCTGTTTGATGTTTTTGGGTTTAAAGATTGAGCTGTAAAACTTGTTTTCTTTATCTTTCCCGTAGGGGATGTATTTTATGTTTACGTTTGAAGCGAGTTTTTTAAGCTCTTCTTTACTTACCGATGAGTCGTCGTTAAAACATCCGTCACTATGCACTAAAATTTTAGGATTTAAAAAAGCAAAACTGTTAATTATTGCCGCAACCGTATCCCTTATCATCGACCCGCCTACGTTTGTTACCATGTTTGTTCTGATAGACTTAACTTTTGATATCAATTTATCGGTATCTGTAGTGAAATCTTGGAGTATTTTATAATCACCTTCAAATACCACAAGCATGATGTAATTGCCTTTATTGGCTAAGATTTCATTTATTGCGTCTTCTTTTTCTTTTTTGAAATAGTCTTTTTTATCGATTACATTTTTTTCCATTGAGGTTGAAACGTCAAGTATAATGATTACGTGTTTTTTATTTTGATTAGAGTTTATTGAGTAGTTTGTAATATAAGGAATTTTTATTGTTTTATAAGTTACGGGATACATTATAAGAAGTGTAAGAGATAGTAGAATTAAAACATCAAGTAAATCAATATGAAAAGAGTTTTTTTTCTTAAAAAACTCAAGGTGGGTAAAGGTGTGTTTTTTATTAAAAAGCAAAAAAGCTAAAATAATAACTCCAAAAACGGCATTTTGAGGGTATAAAAAATTCACAAAAACTTCCTTAACCTGTAAATAAAAAATATTGCTAAAACAACACTTAATATAATATCAAAGACATTAAAAGGGCAGTTGAAATCATTTATTGTAAAACTCATTATTCTCCTTTGATATAATTATACAAAAAGGTTTTGATTGCAAAAAATAGTAAAATTTAAAAAACTTATTCTTTCAAAAAGTTTAGTTAAATTTTATGAAGGGGAGGATTTTAAAGAGCTTCGTGATTATATTCCAGGTGAGGATATCCGAAACATACACTGGATAAGCTCCGCAAAACATCAAAAACTTCTTAGCATCGAAAGAGAACATCTAAAAAACCAAAAAATTGCTATTATCATACTTCTTGATAAAGATATGCTTTTTGAGGATAAACTTGATATTGTAAAAGAGATTTTTTATGTACTCTCAGTTTCGGCTCTTTTTTACAAACAAAAATTAAGTGTTTATGTTGTTAGTAATGAAGTTAAAAGATTTATCCCAAGAAACTATCAAGATATTGAAAAGATCATTTATTATATAAATTCACTAAATCTTAAAAAAGTTAAACTAAAAAACTTCTATCTCAGACAAAAAGACTCTTTGGCAATATATGTTGGGGATTTTTTTTATAAATTAAGGCTAAATGTTAAAAACAAAAACGTTTTACTTTTTGTCAGAAAAAAAGTAGAGGAAAATCCAAAAAAACTTCTTTTTAATTCATTAATCAGTATAGATAAAGCAAAAAAAACATATCTGGATTTAAATAACTTAAAACACTACATTTTTTTTCTTCAAAAAAACGACAAATTTTATAAAAAAGAAAAAATCAGAAGAATATACTCAAAAGAGAATTTAATAGCTGTTTTAAAGGAGACGTTTGAATAAAATTTTTTTGTTTTTGTTTGTCGTAATTTTGTATGCAGGAATTGATGTTACGTTAAAAGAGGTAAAAACGTTTGATAATAAAGTGCTTGCTTCAAAAGTGGTAGGAAAAGAGTTTTATATCATAACTAAGCCTGAATGGAATATTAAGGGAGAGTTTAAAAACTTTTTTGTAATTGATGGTAAAGAGATTTTAATAGGAAGCGATAAAAATTATGTTTATGTAAAAAGCAAAGGTAAGGTAACAAAATTAAAAGGCGTTTATGTTTCTTCTTTAAAAAAAGAGGGAATTATTTATATTGCTACACCTTATAAAGTTTATGGAATTGATAAAAACTTAAAAATAATTTTTTCAAGAGATTTTAGTTATAAAATAGATCATTTGATTTTGTATAAAAATAAAATATTTTTAGTTACAAACAAAAGATTTAAACTTTTAAAAGGGGTTGGAGAAATTGACTTTAGAAGTGAAATTCCTGCACTTCATGCTAAGTTTTACATAAGTAATAAAAAAATGTTTGCACTATATGAAGAGATAGTTCCAATTAAAAAAAAGGGTTTTGATTCATTTGGAATTGACAGATATCAAATAATATATGTTATTAAAAATTTAACCGATAATTATAAAATCAGACTAAATAACAAACCTTTAAAACTTAAAATGATTGACGGGTTTTTGTATGTGGTTTTTCAAGACAAAATAGAAAAATATCAAAAAAATAAGCTTTTATGGAGGATATATACCGATTTTAGATCAAATAATATAATCAAGCTAAACGAAAGTATTTATCTTTTGTTTGATTATAAAGCCTATAAAATTACAAAAGACATCAAAATAACTGCAGTAAAAAATTCTAAAAGCATAAAAAGCTTAAAATGCAAAATATTAAAAGAAACCCCTGTATTGATTGCCAATTTTTATACACCTTTGGTGGTTACAAGAGGAGATAAATACAGAATTACTTTATATGACGAATTTTTAAACGTTTTATGGACAAAAGAGATTAACGCTAAAATAAACCGTGCAAAAGTTATAGGCAATTATATATACCTTGTCGGTATAAAAAAAGGGAAATTTTGGGTTGCAAGAATGAACTTTTACGGCAAAATCTTAAAAGAAACTGTACTTTATAAAGCTGGGGACGGGTTTGATATTGCTAAAAATGATAATGGATTTGTAGCTGTCGGGTATAAATATTTTGATCATTTAGGGGATTATATAAAAAGATTTGTAATAGTTTTGCTTGATAAAAATTTGAATTTCATAACAGACAGAACTTACGGGGATTTTGAGTCGGTGGGTATCAAAGTTATTAGAGTTGGTAAACTCTTTTTTGGGGTGCAAAAGGATGAGGATATATACTATTTGATAATATTTGGCAAAGACGGGTTTTTAAGGTGGTATAAAGGGCTTTCTTTTGATAGGTATTATAGATACGCTTTTTATGATGTTAAACTGCTAAATCAAATCTTTTTCTCGACTGACAGAAGTGTGTTTGTATTAAACAGTGATAAAAGTATAGCTAAATTCAGGGATTTTAAAAATGTTATTAAAATTATTGACAATAACAGATTTATAACAGATAACGGTTTAATTATAAACGGCAAAAGTATAAAATTTGATGATTTAGATATAATTGACGGGATGTATAACTGGGAAAATTATTATTTTATAGGGTATGATAGTAAGAATAATAAAGGAGTTGTCTGTAAGTATTGAAAAGTTTTGTTACTTTTTTACACATCAACATAAAATTTAATTTATTTTTAATCAAAAAATGCAGAGAGAGAGAATAGGAGTTATAATAAAATAAATTTAACTTATGAAGGAGGATAAAATGAAAAAATTTTTCATTTTATTTTTAATTCTTGGGAATATTTTATTTGCAAGTAGTTTTAATCTTGATAAGAATGAAATATATGATTTAGAGCATAGGGTAAAAATATATGATTGGTTTGGAAATGTAGGATGGAGAGCAACAAAAGCTAAAGGTAATCAGGCTCATTTAATTGGTAGGAAAGGTTATTATAAATGGTCTTTTGAATGCGATTACGATGATTGTCACTATGCGAAGGTTATTGCAAAAGGGAAAAATTGCTATGTATATTTAAGTTTGGAGCGTGATAAAGCTTATTATGGGAATTATATTTTTGAAATTCGTGCTAGACCTGAGATAGTGTATGCAGTGCATCTTGCAGTTGCGATATGTGCATATGAAGAAGGTGTGAGAGATTAGTTTTTAGAGTGTTAAAGACGAAAAATCTTTTATTAATGAATTTTTGAAAGGTAGGAAAAAATTTATTGTTCTGATTGTGGCTGCACATTAATTTTGTATTAGTTAGGTACAGTTGGTAAAACCATATATTATATGTTTATAATGTTCATTATTGAGTTTGTGAATTTTATAAAAGGAGATTAACAATGAAGAAATTATTATTAAGTTTAGGATTAAGTGTAAGTTTCTTATTAGCTTGTGATTGTACTATTCCAAGAACTTGGTATTATGATTTTAAAGGTGATGTTGGGATGTGTATTTCTAATTTTAAGAAAGTTATGAAAAATGAAAAAATTTTGTTTGAAAAAATTGATTATGAAGCAAATCATAGTAGTGTGATTTTTAGGTCTAATGATATTACAATCTCTAATATATGTGATGGTAGGAAAAATTTTGCTTATATTATAGTTAGTGGTTGTAACATCGAAAAAGAAAATAAAATTTTATTAAAGATTAAAAAACAACTACTTAAATAAATTTTTTCTTTTTTTTGATTTATATCTTGAGAGGAAAATTATTGAACCACTTTTTCATAACACCTATAAACTGTGGAAAAATTTTATATTCAAAAAGTAATGTAGAGACTTTACATAAGTTATATAATAGGGGATTGTTTTCTAAAAAACTATATAATTATTTTATCTGCACAAAAGGGGTTGGGCTTTTTATAAAAGAAAAAGAAAAAATTAAAGAAATTATCATTTTGTATGACGATAAAGAGTTTTTAAAAAAACTGCCGAACGAACCGTATGATTTTTATTTAAAAGCACTTGAGAGATTTTTGAAAAAGGCAAAAAAACGTTTAGAAAAGGGAGAGAGTGTTTTTCTTTATTTTAAAGATTATAAATTTGAAATTTCAAAACACAAATTTTTGGTTTATGAAAAGGACAAATTAATAGTTGAAAATTTTTTATCCGAGGTTAAGTATAGTAAGCTTAATGAAGTGATATTAAATCCTTTTACTAATAAAAAAATCAAATTTTATGCTCCAAAAATAGTATATGAATTTTTTGGGTTTTATTATAAAATTGCTAAATTTAAAAATAATCATAAACATAAAGATGTAAAAATAAAAAACGATTTTTTGTTATTGATTTACGGGTTTTTGTATGTGGGTATTTTTTTTGTATCAGTTTTTGGGATTATGTTTTTGCTTTGGTATATTGATGTTTTGATATTTAAAGAGTTTGACGCACTAAGAGCCACTGTTGAAGGTATTGTTGCAATAGCACTTGGCGATTTTATTTCGGATGTTTTTGAATCGAAATTTTATTATTAAAAGAAAAACTATGATTTTAAAAATTACTTCAAAAAACACTAAAAAGTTTTTATATAATACAGTTTTTTATATTTCATTTGCAATAATACTTTTTTTTATAAGTTGGAGATTAAACAATATTTTTAGTTACTTGTTTTTTATTGTGGCGGTTTTGCTTTTATTAAGAGGATATTTATATTTTTTTGATGCAAAAGAGTGTAAAGGCGAGGAGTGTGAGTTAAAAATAAAAAATGATGTTTTATATATTGATGATAAAAGTATAAATTTAAAGGGTAAATATCTTTTTTTAAAATCTCAAAAATGTGGTGAATTATTTAAAGTTTTTTTATATGAAGAAAAAGAAACAAAAACTACTTTTCTTTTAAAAACTGTTTTGGATGAAAAAGAGTATATAAAACTTCTAAAATTAATAAAACCTTATAAAAAACTTCCCCTTTATTTAGAAAAAACAGATGGCCTTTTTATTTGTAAAAATGGATTTGCAATTAATGGAAGGGAATTTTTTTATAATGAAATTTCTTCGATTGAGTGGGAGGTTAAAACATATAGATGCAGGTTTGGGGTATGTAGTAGATATATTTTGGTTTATATCAGATTAAAAGATGGTAATGTGGTTACAACTGATATTGAAGAGGAAGATTTAAATTATGCAAAACTTTTATATATTAAAGCTGTTTTAAACAATGATAAATTAGAAATTTCAGGTAATAAAAATTTTGTTAAAATATTTAATAAATTGATTGATAAAATTACAAATGATGAATGTGAAAATTTGATATAAAATAATAATTAATGAGTTTTTAAAAAATCTAAATTTTGGATATTAGGATGAAATATTACAAACTGAATTATAAAACTCATACAAAAGATTATGATGAAAATCAGCTTTTTTTTGTTGAGCCTCCAAAAGCGATAGGAGAAGTGATTTCCGCAAAAAGCACTCTTTATCAAAAGCCCGAAAAAGACAAGGAGTATTACAATACTTTTGTGGGTGATAAAGGCGTTGTGGTTTATGTGTTAAAAAACGGGGAAATAAAAGAAGAAATTATTTTTTATGATGAAAAGTTTGAAGAAAATATTGAAAAATATAAGTTTTTAGAAGATTTTTACGCCGCTTCGTATATGGAGTATTTGAGTGAAGTTGCTATGAAATTTCAAAAAGATTTGCTTGAAGGCAAAAGTGTTGAAATAAACAGCGGTAATTTAAAAATTGTTTTTTCAAAAAACGATTTTAAACTCTTTCAAAACAACAAACTTGAAATTAACGGACTTTATGGGTTTAAGATTGTTGATTTTGAGGTTGTTTTAACGGATTATGAGTTAAACAGTTTTATACTGCCTCTAAATTTAAAAACAAAAGCCCTGTTTGAAATATATTCAAGAATATATATCCCAGATAAAGAAAAATTCCAAAAAGCAAAAAACGAATTTACTAAAATCAAAAATAGAAAAATTAAAAAAAATCTTATAATTTCGGTAATTGCCGGATTTGTTATTGTGTTCGCTTTGTATATCAAAATTAAATATTCTCACCATTTTGAAAGGGAATACGACTTTTACAGTTTTTTTAACAACCAACTTTTTGGCGTAAGTATGGTAGGATTTTTTATAAGCGCAGTGCTATGGAAAATAGACTTTTTTAAGTATCTTGCTATAAGTATGGGTATAGTTTTTTTAGGATTTGTATTAACATATGATAAAGGCGAGCATGATAAAAGAATTTATTTAGAAAATTTTTCAAATAAGCCTGTAACCGTAACGGTTAACGGAAAGAAATATACGATTGATAAACATTCTTTCGAAATGCTTGATTTTGGAAAGGGTAATGTAAAAGTTAACGGTTACGAAATAGATTACAAAGGATGTTATATAATTAATCTAAATTACCCGAAATATTATTACAAATACGGACTTATTCAACACTTTTCTTTGAATGGAATAAGTTTTAATACTGTTACGATGATTGGGGAAATCGATGATAAAATTTATCAGATAGATAA
>JAMOSM010000115.1 GCA_027063075.1 Nautiliaceae bacterium
GACCTGTAATAGAGTCAATAATGGTAAATTTTATTCCATGTTCTTTAATGGCATATGCAAGTGTATTTAAAAGTGTTGGAATTTCATCTCTTAATTTATAATTTGAAGTTGCATCTATAAAAATAATGTTTTCATCTATTTTACTCTCATCAATCCCCATTGCCTTTGCTCTTAATTTCATAGAACTCACCACAAAATTTGCAGGGGTTTCAACTGTTATAAAGCAAACTTTGTAATTTTGTGCCTGATATATTGCAAACTGTTCTGCCATTAGGCTTTTTCCGGTGTCATTTACGCCTGTAATGTTGCAAACACTGTATTTTGGCATACCGCCTAGGTTTTTTTTAACTGGCTTTTTATTTTCAATTTCGGCTATAAAAAAAAGCTCATCAAGCCCTTCAATCCCTGTTTTTATACCTTCAAGTTTTGGTGCTTTTTTTAAGGCTTCTTTTGCAGGTATAATGGCTTCTTTTATTATTTCATATTCCATAAAAAGCCTTTTTGTAAATTGTAGCAAAAAAGAAAATTAAAAGCAAGTTTTAAAGAAAGTTGAGGGGGAGAGACTAAAAAGTTATTTAACTTTTATACAGTCAGTCTCTTTTTGTTTATCAAACTCCCACCACTCTTTTTGATTCCAAGGTTTAAGTTCTTTTAATTTTTTCATTAGATATTCAAAATCTCTTGGCAGAAGTGCCTGGTCTCCATCACTTAAAGCCTCTTTTGGACAGTTGTGAATTTCAATAATTAATCCATCAGCCCCTGCAGCCATTCCCGCGTATGCAAGAGGGCTTACAAATTCTCTTTTTCCTGCTGCGTGGCTTGGGTCTACTATAATTGGAAGGTGTGTCATTTTCTGCATAATAGGAATTAATGTTACATCAAGAGTGTTTCTAACACTTGGTTCATATGTTCTTGTACCTCTTAAGCATAAAATTACTTTGTCATTTCCTTCGCTCATAATATATTCAGCACTCATTAAATGCTCTTTTACAGTTGAGCAAATTCCGTTTTTAAGGATAACCGGTTTATCCAGTTTACCGATTTCTTTAAGAAGTGGGAAATTTTGCATATTTCTTGCCCCAATTTGAATAACATCAGCATATTTATAAACTACATCAATGTCTTTTATACTCATAAGCTCAGTTACAATCGGAAGGCCTGTCTCTTTTTTAGCTTCTAAAAGCATTTTTAAACCTTCTTCTCCGTGACCTTGGAAAGTATATGGAGAAGTTCTTGGTTTATACGCACCGCCTCTTAGCATATTAGCGCCGTTTTCTTTTGCCACTTTTGCAAGGTATATCACATTTTCTACAGTATCAACGCTGCAAGGTCCGGCAATTACTACTTTATGACCACCGCCAACTTTTACACCTTCCACTTCAATTACTGTATCTTCTGGGTGAAATTCGCGGCTTGCTCTTTTATAAGGAGCTGAAACTTCAAGTACTTTTGCCACACCCGGAAGTGTTGATAAAGGTTTTCCGAGTAAATCTGTTTTATCTCCTATAATACCTATTACTACTTGTTTCTCACCAGGTGCCACACTAACATCGTGTCCCCATTGTTTAATTTGGTTTATTGTTTGTTGAATCTCATCCTGGGTAGCTCCAACTTTCATAACTAAGACCATTTTTGTCCTTTTTGAAATTTTTACATATTATAGCAAGTTTAATTAAGTAATGCAATAAAAATTTATATTAATTGATAAAAATTTTCCAAGAAACAAATTCCTGTTTTTTTAGTTATAATTTTAATAAAAAAGATTAAGGTATGTTTGAAAAGCTTATTAATAAGTTAAAAAAAGGTATTTCAAAAAAGGAGTTTTTAAGTTTAACAAAAAGAGTCTATCCAGGGTTTAACTTTGATGCAGTTTATGATATTTTAAAATTTCAGGGGCTTCCTTTAGTTTTAAAAGATGATAAAGTATATTTAAAAACTGCTCTTATTCCTTATGATGAGGCTGAATATACTATATTGGATTTAGAGGTTAATAATTCAAAGCCAAAAGAGGGGCAGATTATCGAAATAGGGGCTGTTAAACTAAAAAATTTAAAACCTGTTGATGAGTTTTCTTTTTTAGTTTATGCAAAAGATATTCCTAAATATGTGACAAAAGTAACTGGTATTGATGAAAAAATGTTAAGAAATGAAAAATCCCAAAAAGAAATCCTTGAGAAATTCAGGTTTTTTTTAGGAGATAGTATTATTGTGGCTCACGCTGCCGATTTTGATTTTAATTTTTTAGCAAGTCAGTTTAAAAAAGAGAATTTAGGGGAGCTTTTAAACAGGCACCTGTGCACTATATCTCTTGCCAAAAAGACTATTCCGGCTGAAAGGTACGGGCTTAAATATTTAAAAGAGGAACTTAACCTTTCAGATGAAATAGACCATAGAGCCCTAGGAGATGCAAGAACAACAACTAATCTTTTTTTAAAATCGTTAAAAAACCTGCCTGAAGATATTGTAAGTGCTGAAGATTTAATAGAATTTGCAAAACCTAATAAAAATAAAAGCTAAATTGTTTTTAACTCTTCTTTAAATACTACAACTTTGTTTCTTCCAGAGTTTTTAGCTTTGTAAAGTGCTGTATCTGCGTTTTTTATGCATTCTAAAGCATTATTGCAATGGATTGGAAATACACTAACTCCAATGCTTATAGTTTTTTGTAATATATTATTTTTTATATGTATTTTTCTGTTTTCTACATTTTTTCTTATTTTTTCTGCTACCTCTTTAGCATCTTCTAAAGATTTTATGTTTTGTAAAATTATTAAAAATTCTTCGCCTCCATATCTTATTGCAATATCACTTTTTCTAATAGAACTTTTAAGTATCTCAGCTAAAGTTTGTAACACTATATCTCCGGCTTCATGTCCGTAGGTATCATTTACTTTTTTAAAATAGTCCATATCTATCATTAAAAATCCGATTTTTTCTTCTCTTCTTTTAGCGCTTGCTATGATTGTAGGCAAAATACTCTCAAGATATCTTCTGTTAAAAAGTCCTGTTAGGGGGTCTTTGATTGTTTGGGAATGTAGTATCTCAAGAGTATATTTAGCTTCTATTACAGGGGATATTTCGTTTAAATAAGCTTTTATGTAAGGAATGTTTTTTAAGATGTTTTTATCTTTTATATTGATTTTTAAAATACCGCTAAAATTTCCGCTGCTGCTAAATGGAAGACATATATAATCGTTTTGACAAAAATGAAGCTGACAGACTTTTGGGGTTTTTATTGAGTTAATTTCTTTATTTAATCTATAGCATCTGCAGTTGTTTGGATTTTCTAAAACAGAGCAGCAAATATCTCCTTGAATATAGTTAAAGATTATGTTTTTTTCATTATTGTCTATTCCTATTATTGCGAAATTTGATATTTTAAAAGTTTTTATAATTTCTATTAATCTTTGTAAAATACTTTGAACATCTAAATCTTCTTCTATTATTCTTTTAAACTGAAATATATTAGCTAAATGCTCAATTGTCTCTTTTGCATCGTTTAGAGGGTCGTTTGATTTTTCTTTTTCTATTAGGGTAGTATATTTTTTTTCTATAACTCCAAAAGAGTTGTTCATTTTTTGCACGAAGTCATTAAACGCATCTACAAACTCTTTAGCTTCCCCTTTTAATTTTGTATTTAGTTTTTCGTCAAATTTTCCTTTTAACATTTTTTCCGTTGAATGTTTTACTTTTTCTAATATTTCAAGATAAGGGGTTAGATAGTAATTTAAAATTAAAATAATTATTATCATTGAAATAAGAGCTAAAAAAACAATTTGTAAAATTGCATTTATTAACTTGTCAAAATAGTCTTTTCCTGAAAAAACTATTTTTAAGGCTTCATTTGAATTAAAAGGGGCAACAGCTATAATTTCTTTGTTTTCAAGGTCATATTTTAAATTTATTTCTGATACTCTTTTATTTATGAATTTTATGCATTTTATATGGTGGGAGCTTTTTATTATGTCTATAAATCTGTTTTTATCTATTGTTTCTTGTAGAAGTTCTTTTATTAAAAGAGTCTGATTAGTAATTAGCTGATTTGAAAAGTTAAAAAAAGAAAAACCAACTATTGCTGTTCTTATAATAGTGGAAATGACCATAATAAGAGCAATTATTATTAAAATTTTCTTTTTCATTCGCAAAGCCTTTTTATAATTTTATCTTTTTTTTCACAAAAACCGCTCTCTTTTGGAATAATAAATAAATCTCTTGCTATGTTCTTTTGAGTAGAGATTTTTACGTCCTCTATACTTATGTTGAATTTATCAAAAGTATCCATTATAGTGGATATAATTCCTTTTTTATCTTCAGTTTTTAATTTTAAGCTTGCATAATTTTGTGAATGGTTGCAATCTGTTTTGAATTCTTCTTTTTTGAATTTAAGTTTGGTTTTAATCTCTTTTTGTTTGAAAGCTTCTTTTATATATTTCTCTATTAAAGGAAGGTCGTATTTATCTACTTTTTTATTAAATTCTATTTTGAAATATTTTATATTTCCTATTTTATAAATAGAGAGGTGGTTTAAGTTTAAGTTTTGAAGTTTTTCTAAAAACCATCCTATTGCGAAATTAAGGGTCTCTTTTTTTGCTAAATGGATAATTAAATGTTTTTCGTTTTCAAATTTAACTTTATATTCATTAATGTTTTGAATCCATTTTAATATTTCTAATATTGCATTTGTTGAATTTTGTAAAAACAGCTGATTTGAAGGAGATTTTAAAAGCTCTTTTTGAAGTTTTCTTGGAAATGTTTTGAACTCTTCTTTTGACAGTAAAATTTTTTCTTTCCTTTTTCTTATGCTTATTTCATTTAAAAGCTCTTTGTTTTCTAAAGCATTTAAAGTGTTTTTATAAAGAATGTTTAATAGATTTTCTTTGTATGAATTAAATATACCAACTCCTACTGCTTTAATATCGGCAATTGTGAGAATATATAAATAGTCTAAAAATTTTTTATTTTGAACAATTTCGGCAAATGATAAAATTACTTTGTCGTTATAAATGTCTTCCCTTTGGGCTACATTAGACATTAATGTGTGATAACGTATAAGTTTTTCTATAATCTCACTGTTTTTAAATCCAATTTCCTGTGCAAATTCTTTTGCTATTTTTGCTCCTACTATGGAATGTTCTTCAGCTCGTCCTTTTCCTAAATCGTGAAAAAATGCTGTAAATCTTAAAAGAGCTTTTTCTTCTTCATTTAAATTATTAAATTTTCCGATTTTTTCTATCTCTTTTAGAGTATGTAGGGAGTGAATATCCACAGGATATTGATGATAGCCGTCAAACTGTGCGAGATATTTTATTTTTTCAAAAGGGGGAATGATTTTTTCAAGTTTATCAGTTCTATATAACGCAAAAAATAGGGGATAGATATTTTTTTTGTAAAAAAGTTTTTTTATTGTTTTTTTTGAGAGTTTGTATTTTTTTGTTTTTAAGTTATTTACTATTGAAATATCGCATTTTTGAAATTCTTTAATTTTTAAAATTTTATTTATACATTCTTCAAAACTTTCATTTGTATCCATTTTTGAATATAAAACATTTTCACATAGATAAAGGTTCTTTTCGACTCTTTTTTCTTTTGCTTTGTTAAAATCCATCTTATAAAGATAAGGTTTTATAATTTTTTTTATTGTTATTTCACAAAAAGTATTTACTTTCCAAAGAGATTTTAATAAATCTTTTATAAATTTTCTCTCAGCCTTTAATCTTTTAGAATCTTCATATCCCATTTTAAGAGCAATTTCCCTTTGATAGTCTAAATATACAACATCTGTTTTTTTATTAGTTACTATATGAAGATAAACTCTTGTTTTAAATAAAAACTCAAGAGCACTTCTATATTCTTTAAACTCTTCTTCAGTTGCATATTTAGGGATTAAATAGGAATTGTTTGGATAATTGAAAATAACTTTTGTAACCCAAAGAAGTGTGTTTGAATCCCTGATTCCACCAAAGCCGTCTTTTATATTAGGTTCCATTGAAATAGGGTGTTTTTTGTGTCTTTGTTTCATCTCTTCGTATTTAGCTAAAATATACTCTTTTTTATTGTGGTTTCTTATTTTGTTAAGTTCATTTTGAGTTTCATACCATAAAAATTTGCTACCTGTTATAAATCTTGATTCAAGCATTGCAGTTTTTATCGTAATCTCTTCATTACTTGCTGGAAAAAGGTCTTTTATTTCATGTACTCTGTGTCCTATTTTAAGACCTAAATCCCAAAGCATTGTAATGAAATTTTCAATTAATTGTTTTATGTTATATCCAGGCAGGTTTTTATATACAATCATAATATCTATGTCTGAATATATTGATAGTTGTTCTCTTCCATAACTTCCTAAAGCAATGATTGAAACAGGAATATTGTTTATAGGAGGTTTGAATTCTTCAAATGCTTTTTTTAAAATGTATTTGTAAATAAGGTTTATAAAAAAGTCCATCTTTTTTGTGTGTTTGACAAAAAAGTCTTTCCCACCTTCTATTTTTATTTGTGAGATATAGTTTTTTATCTCTTTTTTTATTTCCTTAGAAATTTTTAAATCATCATTGCAGTTATAAATGAGTTCTTGCAGTTGCATTTTTCTTCTTTTTGTGTTATTTTATCAAAAAAATTAAAAGGCAATTTATGAAAAAAATTATAAAAAAATTGCAAAATAATGAAAATTTAGACTCTAATGAAGTATTAAGACTTTATGATATTGATATATTTACTTTAGGAGATTTAGCAAAAAAAATAAAAGAGAAAAAATTTGGCAGAAAAGTTTTTTTTAATATAAACAGGCATATTAATCCTTCAAACATATGTAAAGATATATGTAAATTTTGCGCTTTTTCAGCTCACAGGAAAAACCCAAACCCTTATACGTTAAGTATTGATGAGTGTGTAAAAATTGCAAAAGAAGCATATAAAAAAGGAGCAAAAGAGGTTCATATTGTGTCTGCTCATAATCCTGAAGTTGGATATGAATATTATATGAATATTGTAAAAGTAATAAGACAAGAACTTCCAGATATTCATATTAAGGCTTTTACAGCAGCTGAGGTTAATTTTTTAAGTGAGCTTAGTGGTAAAAGTTATGATGAGGTTCTTGATGATATGATTGAGTCAGGAGTTGATTCGATGCCAGGAGGAGGAGCTGAGATTTTTGATGAGAAGATAAGAAATAAAATATGTAAAGGAAAAGTTACTTCTCAAAATTGGCTAAAAATACACGAGCTTTGGCATAAAAGAGGAAAAAAAAGTAATGCTACAATGCTTTTTGGACATATTGAAAACAGAGCTCACAGAATAGACCATATGTTAAAACTTAAAAAACTGCAGGAAAAAACGGGAGGTTTTAATGCATTTATTCCTCTTGTGTATCAAAGAAAAAACAATTATCTTAATGTAAAAGATTTTTTAACAGGTCAGGAAATTTTAAAGACAGTAGCTATTAGCAGGATTTTATTAAATAATATTCCTCATATAAAAGCATATTGGCCAACTTTTACCCTAAATCTTGCTTTAGTTGCGTGTGAATATGGAGCTGATGATATTGACGGAACAATTCAAAAAGAGTCAATACAATCAGCTGCAGGTGCTAGTTCAAAAAGCGGACTTAATATGAATGAACTTATTTATCAGATAAAAGATGCCGGGTTCATCCCGGTTGAAAGGGATAGTCTTTATAATGAAATAAAAGTTTACAAATAAGAGGCTATTTTATCCGGCAGTTCTACAGGGCTTATAGGTTTTATTAATACTTCTCTTGCTCCTTCTAATTTTGCCTCTTCCTTTTTTGAATCATCTGTTGTAAGTACAATAATAGGAACTTCTAAACATTCCGGTTTTTCTCTTTTTAGTACTTTCATAAATTCAATACCGTCCATTACAGGCATTTTTAAATCCAGCAAAATCAAAGAGATATCAGGAGAGACTTTAGATAAAGCCTCTACCCCGTTTTCTGCTTCAATTACTTCATATCCGCTTTTTGCAAGAATTGTTGTTAATAGTTTTCTGTTTATTGAATCATCATCTACAATTAAAATTTTTTTGCTCATAGTTACCTACCTTTTATAGAGTTTATTGTTTGTTTTATTTCTTGAGGATTTAAATCTGAAATTATACCATCTGTATTTGGATATTGTTTCTCTCCAATTACAATAATTTTAATATTTGGAAATTCAGATTTTAATGAGTTTATTAAATTTTCCATATCCGCACCGTTAAAGTTGTCTTCTATAATTAAAACATTTTTAGCATTTTTGTCAAGTTTTTTGTTAAGTTCAATTATCTGAGAAGTACTTTCAAAATCAAAGTCTAGAACATTTTTTAGATAGTTGATTAAAAATGAACTTTCACTTGCAATTACAATATTTTCTCTTTGAGGCTGTATTGTTTGTTGTTTTTTAGATTCTTCTTTAGATTGTATTTGTTCTTCAGGTTGTGATATTTGTTCTGTTTGAATTTGCTCTATTTCTTCAAGACTTGAGTATTTGTGTTTTGAAACATTTTCAATTAC
>JAMOSM010000116.1 GCA_027063075.1 Nautiliaceae bacterium
CCCTGACTTGCGTCAACCACCAAAAGCGCACCTTCGCTCGATTTTAACGATTTGCTGACTTCATGAGAAAAATCGACATGTCCTGGCGTATCAATAAGATTTAGAATATGCCCTTTATATTCAAGCCTTACGCTTTGGGCTTTAATGGTAATTCCTCTTTCTTTTTCAATATCCATGGTATCAAGAAGCTGGTCTTCCTTTTCCCTTTCACTAATCCCCCCACAAAACTCTATAAGCCTATCGGCAAGCGTACTTTTACCGTGGTCAATATGGGCTATTATTGAAAAGTTTCTTATTTTTTCCTGCATAAAACGCCTTTTTTATCGCAATTATACCACATAAAAAAGATTAATCTAGAATTAAAAATTAAAAATCGTATATAAATAAACTTGACATAACCTCACTAAATTATATATAATTGTAATACTCAAAAATATTTAAGGAGGGACAAATGAAAAAATTATTAATCTCAGCACTTGCAGCAGGTCTAATGACAAGTGCATTTGCAGCAGATGCAAAAACAAACGAAGTTAGCAAAAACGCAGTTGTAAAAGCTGAACAAAAAGCTCAAGCAACTCAACTTGTTAAAGAAGCAATCAGAGCTATTCAATACACTCAAGACGCATTAATTTACTTAAATGCAAACAAAATCGATAAAGCAAAAGAAGCTCTAAAAAAAGCAATTGGAGAACTTGCAGTTGTACTTAATGCTCCAAATGCACCTTATTTACTTCCTGTAGATATTCAAATTGAAGCATATCAATTCCAAGGAAAATTTGAAGATATTAAAAAAATGGTAACTCAAGCAAAACTTTTAGTAGCTGAGAATAAACTACCTCAGGCAAGAGAAATTTTAAATACCCTAAGAGATGAAATTGTAATTAAAACAATTAACTTACCTCTTGCAACATACCCAGCGGCACTTCAACTTGCAATTAAATACCTAAACGAAGGAAAAGTAAAAGAAGCAAAAGATGTGATTGCAATGGCTCTATCAACACTTGTGGAAATTGACACAATTATTCCAATTCCACTTGTAAAAGCTCAAGCACTTGTAGAACAAGCCGCAAAAATTGTCAAAAAAGACAAAAAGCAAGCTTTAAGATATTTAGAAGAAGCAAAATACCAACTTAAACTTGCTGAAACTCTTGGATATACAAGTAAGAGTGATACAACATACAAAATGCTTGAAAAAGCAATTGAAAAACTTGAAAGAGAAATCAAAGCTAACCACAAAACAGGTGGATTATTCGAAGAACTTATTCAAAAACTTAAAGAATTCAAAGAAAAAGCAATTACTCACGTTAGTAAATAATTCTGCTTTTTCTTCTTTTTTTCCTTAAAAACAATATTAATTTTGTGTTAATTTTTGTATAATAAACAAAAAACTCTCGGAGCTTAAAATGAAATTTCTCTTATTATTTTTCTTTGTTATATTCTTATATGCAGATAAAATTACTGTAATTAACGGACTTTATCCCTATATAGACATCCAACTCTTACAAACTTATGCCTATACTGCAAAATTGCAGTCATCCGAAGATATGCAAAGACATAAATACACTTTTGTTCTTCTTTCAAAATTAAAAAACATCTACTGCCCTAACAGCACTAAAATAAAATTTGTATCATATAATAATAACAGTGTAACTTTTACATTAGAAGAAATTTTAAAAAACAACATTGCTTTTGTATTCAAACAAAATGACAAGTTTTTGCTTGAAAAAGGACCTGCCGAGATTATTTACATTAAAAATAAAAATCCCTTAAAAGAGCTATGCACTATTAGAAAAATGATATGTATAGATGAATAAAAAGAAAAAGATTATTTTTTCTTTTTCTTAGGAGGAGTAATTAAAAGATTTATATAGTTTCCTTCAAGTTTTGGTTCATTCTGTTTTTCTGCAACGTCTTTTAACATATCCCAAACTTTATTTATTACCTCAAAACCTTTCTCAGGAGTTGCAAGTTCTCTACCCCTTAAGAAAACCCTAAGTTTTACGTGTTTGCCTTTTTCTAAAAATTCCCTTGCGTGTTTTACTTTGTAATCTATATCGTTTTGTTGAATTTTTGAAGTAAATTTAATTTCTTTTACCTCAATTTTTACCTGTTTTTTCTTAGCCTCTTTTTTCTTTCTTTCCTGTTCGTATTTATATTTTCCATAATCCATAACTTTTGCAACAGGCGGATTTGCATTAGGTGCTACGAGGACTAAATCAAGTCCTTTATTATATGCTATTTCAAGAGCTTTTTCGCTATCTACTATTTTCGGCTCACCTTCACCATCTACAAGTCTAACTCTATCAGTAAAATTAATAATTTCTTCATTTATTAATGTTTTATCCTGTTTTTTACTCATAGTCTTACCTCGCTAAGTTTTTTTATCATTTCCACAAATTCTCCTTTTTTCATTTTGTATTGTTCTCTTTTACGTCTATCACGAATTGCAACTAAATCGTTTTCAACCTCTTCATCACCGATAATTACAACATATCCTACTTTTTGTTTTTCTGCGTTTCTGATTCTTTTATTTAGTGAATCGTTACTTGCAAAAATTTCTGTTTTTAAATCATTTTCAAGAAGTTCTTTTTGAATTCCTTTAGCATATTCTATATGCTTTTCATTAATTGGTACAAAAATAGCTTTAATTGGAGCAATAAACGTTGGAAACTCCCCTGCATAATGCTCCGTTAGAATTGCTATAAATCTCTCAAAACTTCCAATAATAGCCCTATGAATCATAACAGGGCGCTTTCTTTCGTTGTTTTCATCAATATAGCTTATATCAAATCTCTCAGGAAGGTTAAAATCTACCTGAATTGTCCCACACTGCCACTTTCTTCCGATTGCATCGGTAATTTTGATATCAATCTTTGGTCCATAAAACGCTCCACCGCCTTCATCTATTCCATATTCACGTCCAAGCTTATTTAATGCCTCTTTTAAAGCAAATGTGGCTTTTTCCCAAATTTCATCACTTCCTATAGATTTTTCAGGTCTTGTTGAGATTTCCATTTCATACTCAAACCCAAACCTCTGCATTATAGAATCAACAAAATCAAGTACTTTTATGACTTCCTCTTCAATCTGGTCAGGTCTGCAGAAAATATGGGCGTCATCCTGAGTAAATTCCCTAACTCTAAGCAGTCCGTGTAAAACACCGCTTTTTTCGTGTCTATGAACAGTTCCAAATTCAAAAAATCTAAGTGGAAGTTCTTTATAACTTCTTGTTTTATGTCCAAAGATTTTAACATGTGCAAGACAGTTCATAGGTTTGATACCATACTCTTCAGCTGGTCTGTTTTCTTCATCATGTTCAATTTCAGTAAAATACATATTTTCTTTATAGTTATAATAATGCCCTGAAATTTTCCACATTTCGCTTTTTAAAAGTTCCGGTCCTTTTACAGGGTCATACTCCCTTCTTATATGGGCTGAGAATAGAAGTTTTTCAAGATTAGCTCTAAGCATAGCCCCTTTTGGCAGCCAGATTGGCATTCCCGGAGCTACCTCTTCATCAAACAGCCAAAGTTCAAGTTCACGTCCTAATTTTCTGTGGTCTCTTTTTAAAGCTTCTTCAAGCATTTTAAGGTATTTTTGAAGTGCGTCTTTTGTGGCAAAAGCGGTACCGTAAATTCTTGTAAGCATTTCATTTTTAGAATCTCCGCCAAGATAGGCACCGGCAACTTTTTGAAGTTTTACGTTTTGAAGATATTTTGTATTAGGTACGTGAGGTCCGCGGCATAGGTCTTCAAAATCACCCTGTTTATAAATAGATACGGTATCACCCGGTATCATATCCAAAACAGCCTGCTTAAGCTTATCATCTTTAAATTTTTTCCTTGCTTCTTCTTTACTTATTTCATATCTTGTTATGTCATATTTTTTCTTAGCAAGAGCTTTCATTTTCTTTTCAATGTTTTTTAAATCTTTATCACTAATTGGAGTAGAAGTTTTTAAATCATAATAAAATCCGTTTTCGATAGTAGGCCCTACGTAAAATCTTGCATCAGGATAAAGCTCTTTAATCGCCTGAGCCATTAAATGTGCAGCAGAGTGGCGAATAATTTCAAGTGCGTCTTCACTATCGTCAAAATATATAGGAGTTGCCCCGCTTATATCTATATTTTTGGCTTCTACTGTCTGCAAATCGACAATATCATCACCTATTCTATAACCAATAATATCACTCATTAAGTTCCTTTTGAATTAAAATAAAATGTGTAGAATTTACAGAAGCTTTAAAGAAGATGTTATTCAATGCTGTCCCTCTTTATAGTAATCTCCTTTTTTGCTTGAATTTTAACTTAAAAAAAATCTAATGTCAATTATTATTGACAAAAAATTAATATTAAGAAACGACTGTTTATATTAAAACAGGCGCAGCTGCGACAGAAGTAAATTTATTATACTATCCTTCTATGAAATTACAAACAAACGAACTTTTAAGAGAAATTAAAACTTATAATGGTAAGAAATGTGGAATTGATTATGATTACACCACTTCAAGCGGAACTGTAGCTATTTTAGAAGATGAAAAAAAACCGGTAGTAATAACAGCTGAATTTAAAAACTTATCACCTAATGAAGCATATGAAATAGTAAAAAGTATAAAAATAAAGTAATTTTAAGTGGTGGTCGCAGCTGGACTCGAACCAGCGACTCCTACCGTGTCGGGGTAGTGCTCTACCAGCTGAGCTATGCGACCTTTTTTGAAATTTTACCAAAAAAATAGTAATACGCAAACAAAATAAAGCTTAAATCTATCATTACATCGGCAAAATTAAAAATAGCAAAGTCAAAACCGCAGTGCCAATACACATAATCAACAACCCCGCCTCTTAAAAACCTATCAAGCAGATTAGAAAAAGCGGCTCCAAAAAGAATACCCGAAATTAACGGATGTTTTTTTAAGATTTTTTCTTTGTAAAAGAAATAAAAAAGCCCTATTATAAGAAGAAATTGTATATATTTTAAATACTCCCCTAAAAAACTGAGCCAAGAAAAAGCAACACCTTTATTAATAGCAAGCACTAAAGAGATACACCTGCTGTGCCATTCAAAACCGTTTAAAAAAATAAGTTTTATTAACTGGTCTATTAAAAAAACTGCTAAAAAAGCAGTTAAAAATTTAATGAAAAACCTCATACAAGCTTGCTTTTAAAAAATTTTGTAAGTTTATCTAAAAGCTCTTTTGCTTTTTTAATATCTTTTCCTTCCACAAGAAGCCTTAATTTATTTTCAGTTCCCGAATATCTTACAAGATGTCTATAGCCTTCTTTCTCAACATTTTTTAAAATCTCTTTTGCACCCTCAATTTTTTCAAAAGGTATTTTTTCGCTTACGTTTATATTGGTCTGAACCTGAGGATAAAGTTCAAAAAGATTAAAAGCCTCACTAGCTTTTTTACCGCTTTCAATCATATATGCAACTGCCTGAAGAGCACTTACTAGTCCATCCCCGGTTTTTGCATAATCGCTAAAGATAATATGACCTGACTGTTCTCCCCCGAAATTCAGTCCCTTTTGTTTCATAACCTCAAGAACATATTTATCTCCAACCGCACTTCTATATACTTTAATTCCAAATTTTTTTAAAAACTCTTCTAACGCCCCGTTACTCATAACCGTTACGGCAATTCCTTGATTTTTTAATTTTCCCTTTTGATGCAGATAATATGCAAGCGCACCTAATAGCTTATCTCCATCAACAATCTCACCTTTTTCATCAACAACAACAAGTCTGTCCGCATCTCCATCAAGCGCAAAGCCTATATCAGCTCTGTACTCTTTAACTTTTTGAGCTAAAATTTCAGGATGCATAGCCCCTGCGTTTTGATTTATATTAAAGCCGTTTGGTTTATCGTTAATTGTAATTACATCTGCTCCAAGTTCGCTGAAAATTGTAGGTGCAACCTTATAAGCCGCCCCGTTTGCAGTATCTATAACTATTCTTATATTTGATAAATTAAGATGTTTTGGAAAAGAAGATTTAATATGAACAATATACCTACCGATAACATCGTCTATTCTTTTACTTTTTCCAATCTCTTTTCCTGTTTTTAATTCCAAATTATCTTCAAAGTATCTTTTTTCTATCTCTTTTTCAAGCTCGCCTGAGAGTTTATTTCCCTCACTATCAAAAAATTTAATTCCGTTATCATAATATGGATTATGACTTGCACTAATCATTATTCCGCCATCACATCTCATATCTTCTGTTAAAAAAGCAACAGCCGGAGTTGGCATAGGACCAATTTGAATAACATCATATCCAATGGCAGTCAGACCGCTTACAATTGCATTTTCTATCATATAACCGCTTCTTCTTGTATCTTTTCCAACTAAAATTTTACCTGTATTTTTAGGAATTGCCTTACCAAAAGCCATTGCAAGATTAATAGCCAAAAACGGAGTTATAACCTCACCCGCCTTACCTCTTACTCCGTCAGTTCCAAATAATTTCATCCTTTCTCCTTATTTCCTTTTTAAAATGAAAAATTAATTTGCAAATTTTATCAAATTTTTATAAAATACGCTTCAAAAAAAGGAACTAAATGGCAAATACAAAGTCAGCTCAAAAAAGAATCAGACAAACTAAAAAAAGAACAGAAAGAAACAGATACTACAAAACAAGAATTAAAACAATTACTAAAAATGTAGAAAAAGCGGTAGCTGAGGGTGATTACGAAAAAGCATATAACTACTGGAAAGCAGCAAATAAAAAATTCCAAAGCTATGTTAATAAAGGAATTTTAAAGAAAAATACAGCAAGAAGAAAAATTTCAAGACTTCACCATCTTGTGAAATCAATCGAACCTCAAACTGAAAACGCTTAAAATTCCCTTTTTCCCCTCCTTTAATTTAAAATTTAACTATAATTTCATAAAACTCCTTAAAGGAAAAAAATGTTACTTGATAAACTAAAACCATTTATAGATAAATATAACGAAATAAATGAAAAACTTGCATCTCCTGAAATTACAAAAGATATTAAACAGATGACAAAACTCTCCCGTGAAGCAAGGCAGCTTGAAGAGATAGTAAATAAAGCAAAAGAGTATGAAGATACTTTAAACAATCTTGAAGAAGCTAAAATGATGCTTGAAGATGAAGAGATGGCAGAACTTGCAAAAGAAGAGATTAAAGAGCTTGAAAGTAAGATACCAAAAATGGAAGAAGAGATAAAACTGCTTTTACTTCCAAAAGACCCAAATGACGATAAAAATATTTTTCTTGAAATCAGAGCCGGAACCGGAGGGGACGAAGCCGCTTTATTTGTCGGTGATTTAATGAAAGCTTATCTTAGATATGCAGATAACAAAGGATGGAAAGTTGAAGTTGTAAGTGAATCAAAAAACGATATTGGCGGATTTAAAGAAGTAATTTTGCTTATAAAAGGAGAAGGTGCTTATAGTAGATTAAAATATGAGGGCGGAACCCACAGGGTTCAAAGAATTCCAGCAACTGAGAGTCAAGGCAGAATTCACACATCAGCCGTAACGGTTGCAGTTATGCCAGAAGTTGATGATGTAGATATAGAACTTGACCCAAAAGATTTAAAAATTGAAGTAATGAGAGCAGGAGGAGCTGGAGGTCAGCACGTAAACAAAACTGAGAGTGCCGTTAGAATCACCCATATTCCAACAGGAATTACAGTCTCAATGCAAGATGAAAGAAGCCAGCAAAGAAACAAAGAAAAAGCAATGCAGATACTCAAAGCCCGAGTTTTTGAAAAATATGAGAGTGAAAGACTTGCAAAAATAGGTGAAGCGAGAAAAAGTCAGGTTGGAAGCGGGGATAGGAGTGAAAGAATTAGGACATACAACTATCCGCAAAACAGAATTACAGACCATAGAATTGGACTGACTTTATATAGACTCGAACAGATTATGAGTGAGGGGCTTTTTGATGAGATTATCGACCCACTAATAGCTCATTATCAGGCAGAAGCACTAAAAGAAGCGGGACTTTAAGATGAAAATATGCGAAGAATTAAAAAAACTTAGTATTCCGGAGTGGATAAAACCAACTCCTTTTTTAACGGTTGACGGAATTATTAAAATATTTAAACCTGATTTTGAAGGAATCGTTCTCATAAAAAGAAAAAATCCTCCCCTTGGCTTTGCACTGCCCGGAGGATTTGTAGATTATGGTGAGAGGGTGGAAGATGCCTTAAAACGTGAAATGAAAGAAGAAACATCCCTTGAAGTTAATATCGAAAAACTTTTAGGAGTCTATTCAGACCCTTCGAGGGACCCGAGACTTCACACCGCAAGCTGTGTTTTTGTATGTAGTGCTTTTGATATGCCAAAAGCCGGTGATGACGCAAAAGAAGCTTATGTGGTAAAACTAGAAGAAATTC
>JAMOSM010000117.1 GCA_027063075.1 Nautiliaceae bacterium
AATGCTACTCTTCACAGGTTTTTATTAACTCTTTCATCTTTGGTAAAATCTGGTATTCCTCTTTTAGAAGCTTTAAAAATCAGCAAAGGTATTATCTCAAATGAAGTTATGAAAGAAAAAATTGATGTAATGATTAAAGGTATTAATCAGGGTAGAAGTTTAGCCGAAATGCTTGCAGAAACGCAGTTGGTGAATTTTATAGCTCTTAGGATGATTAGTGCAGGGGAGGAATCAGGGGAGCTTGATATGATGCTTAATAATGCAGCAAAATATTATGAAGACAGGTTTCAAGATATTATTGACAATATGCAAGCAGCAATTGAGCCTATAATGCTGACAGTTATAGGTGGGCTTGTACTGCTTTTAGCTCTTGGTATTTTTATGCCGATGTGGAATTTAGCAAGTGCGGTAAAACACTAATTATTTTTCAAATTCTTCTAAATCGTCCTCTTCTTTATTTATTTTATAGTTTTTGTATTTCGGGTTTTTTGCTACTTCATCAAGTTCTTTTTTTATTTTTTTGTATTCAATTCTTATATTCATAATAGCAGCACTGACTCCCCAAAATACTCCAAGCCAAAGTAGCCATTCTTTATTAAAAGTGTTTTTCATCCAAACACCAAGTCCAATTCCCATTAAAATTGCTACAACTATAGAAATACCAAGTGAGAGCTTTTCAGCTCCCTCAATGGTTTTCCCAATTTTTCCTTTTTTTTCCATTAAATCTCTTTTGCTATTTTTTTGTATGTATTTATTGTATTTTCAATATCTTCATCTTTCATAGGTGTGCAGATAAAACCTGTTTCATAAGCGCTTGGTGCAAAATAAAATCCTTCTTTTAACATTTTATTATGAAATTTAGCATATCTTTTTGTATCAGATGTATTTACTTCGTCAAAATTTTCAGGAAGGATTGAATTAAAGAAAAATCCAAACATAGAACCTACTACGTTATAATTAAAATCAACTCCGTTTTCTTGGCTTATTTTTTTCATTTCACTCATAAGTTTTTTTGCTTTTTCTTCTAAACTTTTGTAAATTTCAGGATTTTGTTTTAATTTTTTAATAGTGGCAAGTCCTGCACTCATAGCAACAGGGTTTCCCGATAGAGTTCCTGCCTGATATACAGGTCCAACAGGACTTAGCAACTGCATTATTTCTTTTTTACCTGCAAAAGCACCAACTGGCATACCGCCTCCAATTACCTTACCAAAGGTTACAATGTCGGCTTTTATTCCATAAATATCATAACTTCCTCTAAGTCCTGCTCTAAATCCGCTCATTACTTCATCAAAAATTAAAACCGCTCCGTAATGGTTACAAACTTCTCTTAGTTCAGCTAAAAATTCTTTTTTAGCCGGAACTAAGCTCATATTTCCGGCAATCGGTTCAATTATTACACATCCGACATCCCCTTTTTCAAAGCACTCTTTAACGGAATTGATGTCGTTGTATTTAGCAAGAAGGGTATGTTTTGTAAAATCTTTTGGAACTCCCGGAGAGCTTGGAACACCAAATGTTGCGGCACCGCTTCCGGCACTAACAAGCAGACTGTCGCTGTGTCCGTGATAGCATCCTTCAAATTTTATAATGTCATCTTTTCCTGAATAAGCTCTAGCAAGTCTTATTGCACTCATTGTAGCCTCAGTTCCGCTATTTACAAAACGGATTAAATCAAGATGAGGAAACAGTTCAAGAACTTCTTTTGCAAGTTCAACTTCAACTTTTGTAGGAGCACCAAAGCTTACCCCTTTTTTTACCGCTTCAATTATGGCTTCTTCGATTGTTTCATCACAATGACCAAAAATTAATGGTCCCCAGCTTTGAATATAATCTAGATATCTGTTTCCTTCAATATCCCAGATATAAGCACCTTTTCCTCTTTCAATAAAAGGAGGCTCACCGCCTACGCTTTTAAATGCACGAACCGGAGAATTTACCCCGCCTACTATATATTTTTGAGCTTCTTTTATCATATTCTTTCCTTTTTTGTTAAAATTATACAAAAAAAGGCTGAAGATGAAAATTGATGAAAAGTTAATTAAAAGACTTGAAAATTTAGCAATGATAGAAATTGAAGATAAAGAAAAAATGGCAAAAGATTTAGCAGAAATTGTTGAATTTGTTGAGATGTTAAACGAACTTGATACTACCGGAGTTGAAGCAACTTTTTCAACTCTTAACAACCCAACGCCTTTAAGAGAAGATGAACCTGTAAAAAGTGATATTATAAAAGATGTATTAGCTCACGCTCCAAAAGCAAAAGACGGATATTTTATAGTTCCAAAAATTATAGAATAAGGTATAAAAATGGCAATTAACTTTTCTTTAGACGAATTATTAGCAAGTATTGTCCAGTATAAAGCAAGTGATTTACATTTAGTTGCAAATGCCGAACCTATGTTAAGACTTGATGGGAAATTAATTCCTTTAAATTTGCCAAAGCTTAAGAATGAAGATATTATAAGACTTTGTTATGCAGTTTTAACAGATGAGCAAAAAAAGACTTTAGAAGAAGAGCTTGAACTTGACTTTGCTTTTGAAACTCCTGGGGTAGGAAGGTTTAGGGCAAATTACTATTATGAAAGAGGTTCTTTAGCTGCTGCTTTTAGGATTATTCCTCCAAGACCTTTAAGTCTTGATGAGTTAAACGCCCCATCTATTTTTAAGGATTTGGTAAAAAGGGATAAAGGCCTTGTTCTTGTGACAGGTCCGACAGGTTCTGGTAAATCGACAACTCTTGCTGCAATGCTAAATGAAATAAATAATACTTCTCAAAAGCATATTATTACTATTGAAGACCCTATAGAATTTGTGCATCCTCATAAAAAATCTATTTTTTCTCAAAGGGAAGTAGGACGTGATACAAAATCATTTCTTAGAGCTTTAAAATCTGCATTAAGGGAAGACCCGGATGTTATATTAATCGGTGAGATGAGAGACAGAGAAACTATAGGTGCCGCTTTAACTGCGGCGGAAACCGGGCATTTGGTGTTTGGTACGTTACATACAAACTCTGCCGATCAGACTATTAACAGGATTGTAAATGTTTTCCCAGCAGAAGAGCAAGACCAGATTAGGACTCAGCTTTCTATGGCTTTAGCAAGTGTAATTGCTCAAGTTTTAATTCCGAAAATAGGAGGGGGAAGGGTAGCAGCTCATGAAATTATGATTAATAACCCTGCCATTTCAAACCTTATTCGTGAAAATAAAATTCCTCAAATTTACTCTCAAATGCAGTTAAATCAAGGGGTTACCGGAATGCAGACAATGAATCAGGCTTTAGCAGACTTGGTAAGACGTCATATTATCTCAAAAGAGGATGCAATGGCAAAAACTACAAAACCTGATGAATTAAGGAAATTGATTGGAGCTTAAAGATTTGCTTGTTAGCAGTTATGATTATAAGCTGCCAGAAGAGCTTATAGCCAAGTATCCTGTAAGTCCAAGGGATAGTGCAAAGCTCTTGGTTTATGACAGAAAAAAAGATAGAATTATACATACTGTATTTAGAAATATCTTAGATTTTGTAGGAGATAAAAGATTTGTTTTTAACAATACGAAAGTAATTAAAGCCAGAATTTATGGCAAAAAAGAGACAGGCGGAAAAATTGAGTTACTTTTAAATAGACCGTTTGAAGATAAGTTTTTGGTATATATAAGGGGAAAAGTAAAAAAAGGAAGCGTTTTATATTTTGATGAGGGTTTAGAAGCTAAAGTAGTTGAGCTTTTAGAAGACGGAAGCAGGGTGGTTGAGTTTTTTCAAAACGGGAAAAAACTTGAATTTTTAGAACTTGTAAAAATTTTAGAAAGTATCGGGCACATTCCCCTGCCTCCTTATATTAAAAGAAGTGATGAAAAACTAGATGAAAGGGAGTATCAAACAGTATTTGCAAAAAAAGAAGGAGCCGTTGCAGCTCCTACTGCAAGTTTGCATTTTACTTCCGAGCTTCTTGATAAAATTCAAAAAAAGGCATACCTCACTTTGCATGTAGGTGCCGGGACTTTTAAACCGGTTGAAGTTGATGATATAAGAGAGCATAAAATGCACAGCGAATATTTTGAAATTCCCCCTTTGACTGCAAAAATTCTTGATAGTAAGGAAGAAATTGTAGCTGTAGGGACGACTTCGACCAGGACAATAGAGTATTATGCAAGAACTAAAAAGCTTAAGGGGGAGTGTGATTTATTTTTAAATCCTTTAAATCCTCCAATAAGGGTAAATCATCTTTTAACAAACTTTCATCTTCCAAAATCAACTCTTATAATGCTTGTAGCTTCATTTATAGGTAGAGAAAAAACACTTGAGATTTATAAAGAAGCAATTAAAAACAGATATAGATTTTATTCTTACGGAGATGCAATGCTTATAATATAACCCGGAAAATCCGGGAAATTAGCCATTTACTATTTTATCTACCCACATAGCAAACTGAAATTCAGGCAATGCACCCATTGCTCTGTCAATTTCGGCTCCGTCTTTAATAGCTACGATTGTAGGAATGCTTCTAATTCCAAATTTTGCCGCAATTTGCGGAACTTCTTCAGTATTTACTTTTAAAAAGTTAGCTTTTAGCGGGAACTGTTGTGCCACTTTTTCAAAAGTCGGTGCAAACATTTGACAAGGACCACACCATACAGCCCAAAAGTCTATAATTACAGGAACTGTTACATTTTTTATAATTTTGTTAAATTCGGCTTCATTTTCTATTTTTATAGGTTTGTTATCTAGTAAGTTTCCTTTACAGACTCCACAAACAGCTTTTTTATATTCATCTTTTTTTGGCAGTTTGTTTAGACTTTTACAATGCGGACACGCTATTACAATAGTTTCCATAATTCCCCTCCATTATTTTTAGTGTGATTGTATCAAGTTTATTAAGTTTTGTCAATTACAGTTTTACAATTTTAGCTCCATATCCTCCCATATGTGGCGGAGCGTCTTTAAATTCTTTTACAAGTGGATGATTTTTAAGTAAATCGGTAATTCCTTTTGCTAAAATTCCTTTACCCATCCCGTGATAAATCCACACTTCTTCAAGTCCTGCAAGTGCTGCTTTGTTAAGATATTCTTCTGTCTTTTCAAGCGCTTCTTCAAGTCTTAACCCGTGTAAATCGAGTTTTATATCGACGCTTTTTGGTTTAGGTTTATAGATTTTACTCTCTTTTTTAATAGGCACAAGATATGGTTTTAGGGCTGATTTTGAAATTAAAAGTTTTTTTCCGTCAAACTCAACTAATGCGTTTTTCCCTTTTATTTCTATAATTTTTCCAACACTGCTTTTGTATTTTACGTTGTCGCCTATTTTAAATTCTCTGTTTATTTCTTCTTTTTTGATTTTAATGTTTGATTTTATTTTATTTGCTTCATTTAATTTTCTGTGGGCTTCTCGGATATCTTTAGCTTTTATTGCTTCTTTTGCGGCTTTTATTGCGGCATTGAACTCTTTTTGGAGTTTTTCCTGTTCTTTTTGAAGTTTAGTGTTTAGCTCTTCTTTTTGTCTAAGAAGTGATTCTTTTAAAAATTTTACATTTTCAAATTCACTTTCAAGCTCTTTTATTTTCTGTTTTTGTTCGAATTCAAGACGAGCCGATTTTTCTATTAAAACATCAAGTTTTTCAAGGTCTTCACTATACTCTTTTTTTGCTTTTTCAATAATATTAAAAGGAATTCCGTATCTTTTTGCTGTCTCAAATGCGTAACTTTTTCCAATTGTTCCTTTAATAAATTCGTATGTAGGTTTTTGATTTTTTTCATCATAAATTGCAGCAAGAAGTTCAACCTCTTCGTTTTGAGCAAGAAGGGTGGCTAAGCGTTTATGGTGGGTTGTTATTACAATTCGGTTTTTTTTCATAAGCTCTTCGATTATTACCTTAAATAAACTTGCAGCTTCGTTTGCATCAGTTCCAAGTTCAATTTCATCAACGCCTATTAAATAGTTTTCTTTTCCAAAGACTTCTTTAAATTCTTTAATTCTTCCTGCAAAAGTAGATATGTCGTTTTTTACGTTTTGAGGGTCGTCAATTATCGGTTTTATTTCTTTAAAGTGTGGAATTACCGAATTTTCCCTAATTTTCATAGGAAGCAGGTATTTACTCATAAAAGCTGCACTTAAAATTGATTTAAGTAGCATCGTTTTTCCACCGGCATTTACCCCTGTTATTATTAAAACTTGTTTGTCCCACTCTAAATTTATAGGTTTACACTCTTTAAGTGCCGGGTGACAAAAATCTCTTAAATACATTTTTTTTGTTTTAAATGAAGGCATTATAAATTCAAGATTTTCGTTTTTTGCCATAAAAACACGAGCTTGGAGTGCGTCGAATTTATCAAACTCTTTGTTGATAAACTCTAAAAATTTAACCCATTTTCTTAAAGTTTCACTGAAAATTTTTGCTATTTCATAAAGTTTTTCTTCTTTTACGCTTTCAAGCTCATCAAGCTGTTTTTTTATTTTTTCAATTCCTCTTGGAAATACATAAAAAAATCCACCGCTGCTTCTTCCAAGAATTTCTGCATCAAGGACTTTATTGTATCCGCCTCTAACTAATAGACACTCTTCTCCTCCTTGAAGATGGATTGATTTATCTACTAAAAACGGCTCTAATTTTCTTGAGTTTAGGTATTTATAGAGCTGTTGGCGAATTAGGGCTTTTTTCTCTTTTATTCTTTCATTTATCAAATCAATTTCTTCAAAGCCAATTACTTCGCCTTTTTCATTGTAATGTTTTAAAATATTTTCTATTTCATTTGGAATTTTAATCTTATCAAACCATTCAGCTAAATCTGACCAGTTTCTGCTTTTTAGATATTTAAAATAGTTGATTATTTTTACAAATTCAAAAATCTGGTCGTGTTTTAGGTTTCCGTATTTTTTTAGATGCATAATTTCTGTATCAAGATTTTTTACAGAAGGAGGGGATTTAAAGTCTTTATTAGAGAGTTTGTTTAGATATTCATAGTTTTTTCTGATATCCCCTTCTAAAAAGTACTCTTTATTCCTTGCAAAAAGGCTTTTTAGTTTTTTTATGTAATCTGTTAAGTCAAGTTTTTGTATCATTTTTTACCTTATAAAATCGATATATTCGTTTTTGTATTTTACGTAATTTTCAGCGTTTTTATAGATGTTTTTTATTTCTTCATCGCTTAGAGTCCTTACAACTTTAGCAGGGCTTCCTAAAATCAGGCTTCTTGGAGGGAATTTTTTACCACCCGTTACCAACGCCCCGGCTCCCACTATCGATTCATCTCCAATCTCAGCCCCATCAAGAATGGTAGCACTCATTCCGATTAAACACGCATTTCCAATTTTACATCCGTGAAGCATTACGCGATGTGCGATTGTTACGTCATCGCCAATAATTGTAGGAAATCCGTCTCCAATACGCTTTTCTTTTTTGTAATGGGTTACGTGAATCATACTTAAATCCTGAATTGAAGTTCTTTTTCCGATTTTTATATAATGAACATCGCCTCTAACCACACACCCAAACCAAACACTGCTATCTTCTCCAATTTCAACATCTCCGATAATATCGGCACTTGGGGCAATCCAGGCAGATTTTGCTATTTTTGGGAAAGTATCTTTATAGCGTAAAATCATAGTTTAACTCCTTTTAATGCTTCTTTTTCAATAGCTCTGTTTTTATTTTTTGCAATTACTATATCGACTTTTAACATTAGTTTTTCTTCTAGAATTATCCTAATAAGTCCTATTTTTTCATCTATATTTTTTAGATATTCTTTAGGGATTAAAAATAAATCCAAATCTCCACCTTTTTTATTATCTTCAAGTCTGCTTCCAAAAACATAAATGGTTGATGGAAGATATGAATTTACTATGTTTTTAATTGTTTCAATCTCTTTATTTGAGAGCCTCATATTTTTCCTTGATTTTTTTGTAAATTTTCTTAAATATTTCAATATTTTCTATTATTTTATTTAAATTATCGATAATTTCATCAATTTCTTCAGGGTATTCGTGAGAGATTTTATTTCTGATTTCTCTTAATCTTATCCATTCCTCTCTTTTTACAATATTTAGTCTCTCAAGCTCGCTTAATATTTCTAAAAAGCTTTTTTCGTTTGTATCAAATCCCGTTTTTTCAATAAAAAGTTTAAAAACTTTTTCACTAAGCAGGCTTTGTAATTTTGTAAACCTAAAAGCAATTGCATCAAGTGTGTCTTTTGAGTGAAACTGTAACTCTTCATAATTTTTATAATTTATTGGTAAAAAGGTTGAAATTTTATTTTTGTATCTTTTTATATCTTCTAAATTG
>JAMOSM010000118.1 GCA_027063075.1 Nautiliaceae bacterium
ACTGTGCCTACAGAATGGTGGTGGACAAGATACTGGATGGATAAAGGAGTAAAAGTTGTTTGGAATCCTTATATAAGAGACAGAGGATGGTGGTGGTGGAGACATAACAAAACTTATATAAATGAAAAAGGCGAAGAGAGTGATTCACCATTTTATTATGGACAAATTGTTGATTTATATATTATTCCAGCAGATAAGTATTCTTTATATAAAAATATGCCTTTAAGTGATAAAATGGATATAAGAGGAAGACATACCACACTTCCTATACAGTTTAGTTGTAGAAACGGGGTTAATTTACAAACAATTTGGAAAGCTCCTTTAAAAGTTGGAAAATATTATGTAATAGTTGATGCTAACAGGAATGGTAAAGTAGATGACGGAGTAGATTTTATCGATGCAGTAAAACAGGATGGAACAACTATTAAAGATAATCCGGATGTTGTAGGATTTAGTGTTGTAGAATAAAAGCTCTTTTTGAGCTTTTATTTTTTAATGAGTTTAATACTTATTCCTTTTTGGAAATATTTTTTAGCTTCTTCTATATCTTTTGGAGTTAATTTTGTAATTTTTTCTTCATATTCTAAAAGCGGCTTGATATCCCCTTTTGCAAAAAAGTCTCCATAAATATTGCTTACTCCAGAAGAGCTTTCAAGATGAGTTAAAAAATCAAATTTTGTTTGATTTTTAACTTTATTTAAAGCTTTTTTTGTAATTCTTGTATCAAGAAGTATGTTTCTTATCTCTTTTTCAACTTTATCGATATCAGCTCCTGGATTTATCATAGCAAAAACTATAAAAACCCCAGGGTCTTTTAATTCCATATTGTAAGCATAAACTTCACTGACAAGACCTTTTTGATTGATTAGTTTTTCTCTTAAAACCCCGCTTTTTCCTCCGCTTAAAATTTCGGAATAAGCATTTAAGGAAAACTGGTCTTCGTGATTAAATTCAGGAATATGAAAAGCTAATGCTAAAATATTAATTTGAGTTTCCCTTTTTAAAATGACTTCCTTATCTCCGTCTAAAGCCGGTTCTTTTTGATGAACTTTTGGAATAGGGTTTTTATTTGTTATCTCTTCAAAATATTTTCTAGCCTTTTCAAAAACCTCATCCACTTCAATATCTCCTGCAACAAGTAAAAATGCATTTTTAGGCTGATAAAAAGTTTTGTGAAATCTTCTTATATCTTCAATATTCCAATTTAATATATCATCTTTAAAACCGATAGGGGTCCAGTGATAAGGGTGATAGATATAAGCGTTGTTGAAAAGTCTAAAAAAAAGATATCCAAGAGGGTTATTGTCCGTCCTCCAAAGTCTCTCTTCATATACTACTTTTCTTTCTCTTTCAAATTCTTCTTCACTTAGATTCAAATTAGCCATAACTTCGCTAAAAAGTTCAAATGTTTTATCTAAATAAATATTCGAAGTCTTTATGTAATAGTGAGTATAATCAAAGCCTGTAGAAGCATTATCAACACCTCCAAGAGACTTTACAATTTTATCAAATTCTCCTTCTTTTAAATTTTTTGTAGATTTAAAATTCATATGCTCAAGCATATGGGCAATTCCAGTCTTGCCAAGAGTTTCATTTCGACTTCCTACTTTATAAAATATATTGCTCGTAATTACCTTAGAACCTTTATTCATAGGAACGGCAACTATTTCAAGTTCATTTTTTAATTTGTGAGTGTAAAATTTATGAAGCATTAGTATCCTTTAGTTCAAGTTTTTTTGGAATATCAATCCCTACAGCTTCAGTTATATGATTAAATCCGTCTTTTTTCAACCTTTCAATTAAACCAAGATTTATATCTCTTACAATTCCGGGTCCTTTATATATTATTGCGGTATATAATTGAAGTAAAGAAGCTCCGGCTTTAATTCTTTTATAAGCTTCATCGGCACTGTCTATTCCACCGACACTTACAATAGGTACTTTTCCAAAAACCTCTCCTGCGACAAGTTTTAAAACCTCATAACTTCTTTTTGCAAGAGGTTTTCCGGAAATTCCACCCTTTTTAATATTAGACTTTACAAGTTCATAATTTGTAGTCGTATTTGTTACAACAATCCCATCTGCCCCGTTAATTACACTTAAATTTGCAAGATTTATAATCATATCATCTTCCATATCCGGAGAAAATTTTATAAGAACAGGTTTTGAAGTAAGTTTTTTTAACTCTTTAAAAAGGGTGGATATAAACTCTGCATTAAGCAAGTTTCTAAGTCCAGGAGTGTTTGGGGAAGAGATATTAACCACAAAAAAATCAACCACATCTTTTAATTCATTTACCAAAATTTTATAATCATCTATTGCCTTGTCTTCAGGGGTTGTTTTGTTTTTTCCTATGTTTGCTCCAATTGGAAGAATGAAAGGATATATATTTTTTAGTCTTTGTTTAATTACTTCAACTCCTTCATTATTAAAACCATAGGCATTCTGCACAGCTTCATATTCAATATGGCGCCAAGCACGAGGTTTTTCATTTCCTTCCTGTGCTTTTGGAGTAACTGCCCCAATTTCCCCCCATCCAAAACCAAGAGCAGGCCATGCTGCAATCATTGTCGCATTTTTATCAAACCCCGCAGCAACCCCGATAGGATTTTTAAATTCAAGCCCCCATATTTTTTGGTTTAAAATAGGTTCATCAATAAAATTTTTTTCTATTAAAGGATTAAAAAACAAAGGACATCTTCTTGCTGTTTTTAATACAAATTCAACAGCGTTATGTGCAAATTCAGGGTCTGTTTTATAAATTAGAGGTTTTATTAAATCAAACATCACACCTTCTCCCATAATGTTCCGTTTGGAGTATCTTGTATCTGAATTCCCATATTTTTAAGTTCTTCTCTTATCTCATCAGCAAGTGCGTAATTTTTTTCTTTTTTAGCAGTAGTCCTTTTTTGAATCAGCTCTTCGATTTTTTTCTTCGTTTTTTCATCAACTCCTGCCTGGAAATACTCATATGCGTCACTTCCCCCAACACCTAAAAGCTTGTCAATAAATTCTATATTGCTAATAATCTTTTGTTTAAGTGCTTTATCTTTTGGATTTTTGTCTAAATTTTCATTTGCCTCGCTTATAAATTCATCAACTACAGCTAAGGCTTTTGAAATATTTAAATCATCTTTCATAGCTTCAAGAAGTTTTTGTTCAAACTCTTTGTCTTGTTGTTTTTTTGTAACTCCATAAACCCTCTTTTTAAGACGGTAGAGTTTATCAAGTCTTTTTTTACTTGTAATTAAATCTTCTTCACTGAAATTAAGCGGGGCTCTGTAATGCGTACTCATTAAATAAAATCTTAAAACCTCTCCAGAATAATGTTTTAGGGCATCTTTTACAAAAAAGCTGTTTCCAAGGGATTTACTCATTTTTTCTCCATTAATTTGAACAAAACCGTTATGCATCCAGTATTTTGCAAGATGTCCGCCGTAGGCACAGTGGCTTTGAGCCTCTTCATTTTCGTGGTGAGGAAAGAATAAATCTGCTCCGCCTCCATGAATGTCAATCTGATATTCCCCATCATATGCAATGTGTTTTTTAATCATTGCAGAACATTCAATATGCCATCCCGGTCTTCCTTTTCCAAAAGGAGAATCAAAACATACATCTTCTTCTCCTTTGCAGGCTTTCCACAGAGCAAAATCTGCAGGATTTTTTTTACCTTCAATATCAACCCTGTGTATAACCTCATCATCCTGGCATTTATGCGACAATTGGCAATACTCTTCATCTTTGCTGACATCAAAGTAGATATCACCGTTTAGGAGGGTGTATGCATATCCTTTATCAAGAAGTTTTTGGATAAGTTCAAACATTGCATCAAGTGATTCAGTCGCTTTTGGTTCAATATCGGCTCTTTTTACATTTAAAGCTTCCATATCTTTTAAGTACGAATTAATATAGTGTTCTGTTATCTCTTTTAAACTTTTTTTAGTTTCATTCATTTTTTTAATAATTTTATCATCAATGTCTGTAAAATTTTTTACAAATGTTACTTTATACCCAAGTGTTTCAAGTGTACGTCTTAGCAAATCAAAACTTATTGAACTTCTTGCATGTCCAAGATGGGCATCATCATATACAGTAGGTCCGCATACATAAATTTTAACTTCATTTTCTTTAATTGGCTTAAATTCAACTTTTTTTCTTTGATGAGAGTCATAAATTACCATTTTTATCCTTTCATTAGATAAGCTATTTTGTTAAAAACAATGGCTATTATTATACTACCAAAAATTACTAAAATCATACCTAAAATATATCTCTTCTCAAAAAAACTAAAAAACTCTTTATATCCAAACTCTTTTAAAGTTAGAAAAAATAAAATAATTCCTCCAATGCTGCTAGCAAGAGCTAAACCTAAAACTTTCATAGGAAAAAGAAATAAAACTGAAAGAAATATATTGACAGTTAAAGAAATCATTGCAAATTTTGCGGCTTTTAAATGTTTATGAGTGGCATAAAGGTAGCTTGAAAAAAGTTTATTTAATCCAAAAGGAATAAGACCTAGCATATACATAACTAAAACCTGAGAGGTTATTAAGGTATCTTTTTCATTAAAAGCCCCTCTTTGAAAAAGAATATAAACAATTTCTTTACTTGATATGATACCGATTACAGTAGCTAAGATTAAGGCATAAAATAAAAGCCAGAAGATTTTTTTCATCATCTCTTTTGCTTCTTTTTCCTGATTGTTACTAAGATATTTTGTAATTTTTGGGAAAAGAACTGTTGAGGTAGCTATTGCAAAGAGGGCAAAAGGAAGTTGAAAAAGTCTGTTTGCATAATAAAGATAACTAATACTTCCTGCACTTAAAAAGCTTGCAAGCCAGGTATCAAGAAAAGCGCTGATATGAGCTGTTGAATTTCCAAAGACGGATGGTAGAAAATGTTTTTTAAAAGTGGATAAATCTGCTTTTTTTTTGCTTTTTGCACCTATATAAAGAAGTTTTAGTATTTTATATTTTTTAGCGGCTATTATATGGACTATTACCTGTGCAATTCCCCCCACAATTACAGCTATGCTTAAATAAAAGATTATTTTTTCTTTTGGCAGTTGCATTGAAAGAATTAATGCTATAATTAAAGAGATGTTTAAAAGTGAGGTTGAAAAGGCAGTAGTTGCAAAATGGTTTTTGTATTGTAAAAGAGTTGCTAAAAAAGTTACTATAAAAATCAGGTCTAAATACCAGAAATTAATTGCAACTAAAGGAGCTGCAGTTTTTTTTGCCTCTTCACTAAAACCGTATGCTAAAAGGGAAGTTACTTCATATGAAAAAAAATTTACAATAAGGGTAATTATAAGTATAAGGCTTAAAAATAAAACAAAAACATTCCAGGCAAATTTTGGCTTATTTTTTGTTTTTGCAAATGAAGGCAAAAAGCTTTGGGTAAAAGCACCTTCTGCAAATATTCTCCTAAAAAGATTAGGAAATTTAAAAGCCACAAAAAAAATGTCTGAGTAGATGTTTGCCCCAATTATGCTTGCACTTAACAAATCACGAATAAAGCCGAGGATTCTTGAGTTAAAGATTCCTAAAAAATTTACGATTATAGATTTAAACATAAATGAAATTTTACCATAAAGGATAAGTGTGGGAATATTTAATTTTTTTAAAAAAGAGAAAAAAGAGTTTGAAGAAAGAGTGGTTATTACTTCAAATGTTAATGAAGAACTTTTAAAAGTTTCAAAAGAGTATGAAATTCCTTTGTCGAGTTTAGATTTTGACTTGTTAAATACAAAAACTTATCTAAGTATAAAAGGCGACCTTATAGAAATTGATAATGAAAGTAAATCTTTGCTTGAAGACAAAGACGTCTTGTTAAATCCTGAAAATGAAATAAAGCAGATTTACGAAATAAAAATAAAAAAATATAAATTAAACGATAAATTTGAGCTTTTAGGTAAAGTTAAAATAAATCCTCTTTATACAAAAGCCTCTTTTATTATTTCGCCAAATTCTATACTAAAAGATATCAGTGAAATTAAACTCTATAACGAATTAAACAAAAAAAAATTAAGAAACTCTTTACTTATATATGTTTTTGATAAAAAAATGCAAGATGATATAAAAGAGTTTTTTAAACTTTTTTTAAAATCAGACAAAAAACCTTTTGAAATAGAGCTTTGTGAGGGAATAGAACCTGTAAGCAGTAAGGAAGGCAAAGTTTTGCTTCTTTATAAAAAAAGACAAAATTCAGTTAAAAAAGAACTTATATATCCTGTTAAAGAAAATGAGATACTTATAAAAATTATTAAACCTAAAGAAGGGAAAAACGGAAGAAATTGCAGGGGAGAGATTATATATGTGAAAAAACCTGACAAATTTAGTATTCCGGAAATAGAATTTGATGAAAAAACCATTAAAAAAATCGAAGATGAAGAGAAGATAGAATTTATTGCAAGAAAAGATGGTTTTTTAATAAAAGAAGATGGAAAATTTATTATAAAAGACGAGCTTTATGTAAAACAGATTAATCTAAAAACAGGCGATGTAAAAGATGGAAACAATACGGATGTTAAAATGTTTATAAAAGAAGGGGATGTTTTAAAAGAAGCTATTGCTGATAATATGATAGTTGAAGCAAAAGAGCTTACGGTAAAGGGAAACGTAGGCAATAAGGCTAAAATAAGGTCCATAAATCTAAAAATTGAAGGACAGACACATAAAAATAGTGTTATTGAGGCAAAAAAAGCTGATATTTTTAAGCATAAAGGGTTTTTAAAAACACAAGAGGGAAAAGTGGAGTTTTTAGAAGGGGGTATAATAGAAGCTAAAAAAGTTTATATAAAAAATGCTGTAGGGGGAGAAATATTAGCACAGGAAATTTATATAGAAAATCTGTTTTCTCATTTGAAAATTTATGCTTTAAAAGAGATAAAAATTAAAAATATTTTAGGAGAAGAGAACCTTTTATCTATTTCTCCAGCAAAAATAATAAAAGATGTCAGTATTGATAACTTAAAACAAAAACTTATTCAAAAAGAACAAAATATCTCACTTTTAAAAAGAGAATTAGAAAAAAATTTAAAAATATGGGAAAGAAATAAAGATGCTTATAATGATTTAAAGAACCTTTATATCTCTAATAAAAAAAAGAACAAGAAAACTTCTTCAAGCGTATTGGTTAAATTAAAAGAGTATCAGATTCTACAGAATAAAATAACATCTTTAAAAGAAAAACTTTTTTTGATAGAAAAAGAGAAAAAAGAGCTTTTAGAACTTATTGAAAATTTACAAAGTGCTGTTTTTAATGCTAAAATAATTTCGTTTTCTCCATGGAAAGCTTATAATAGAATTGAATTTGATTTACTTGAACCTCCTGTAAGTTTAAGATATGACACTAAAGGAAATGAGGGAATTTGCGGATTTAAAATAAAAATGGAAAACGAGACTTTAAAAATTGTAAAAATAAAGGTTGAAAATGATAGCAGCACTTAGAGGAAAAATTTTTGAAAAGGAAAACGGAAAAATTTTACTTGATGTAAGGGATGTTATTTATGAGCTTAATGTCTCTTTAAATACATTTTCAAGAGCAAAAGACGGTATTTTTTACATTAGCGAAGTAATAAAAGAAAATGAATACTCTTTATACGGGTTTGTAGATAAAGATGAAAAAAAGCTTTTTGATGCACTTTTAAAAATAAACGGGGTCGGTCCAAGGGTTGCTTTGGCTATATGCTCAACTTTTACGCCAAATGAATTTGTTGAAGTTATAAACTCAGGTGATATTGCAAGATTAAAAAAAGTCCCAGGAATCGGACCAAAATCTGCAAAAAGAATATTAATGGAGATGAACGAATTTGAAATAGAAAACTTAAATAAAGAACTTAATCAGGCTATAATTGCACTTGAAAATTTAGGATTT
>JAMOSM010000119.1 GCA_027063075.1 Nautiliaceae bacterium
TTTGTATTTTTCTATTAGATAGTTTAGTTGATTTTCAAAATATAATCTGTTATAGAGTTTTGTTAAAGGGTCTGTAATTGTTGCTTTTTCAAGACCGCTTCTTACTAAATAATAGACGATAATGACTAAAATAAAAACTAAAACTAAAGAAACGAGTGTAAATATTGTCATTAGTTTATTTATAAGGGCTAGTTTTTTTTCTGCTATTTTTTTCATTAAATTTGTTATGGTGTTTGCTATTTTCCAATTTTTTTCTGATTCTTTTATTAAATTTTCTTTTGTATTTATCTTTTTTATTTTTTTCCAACTCTCTTTTAAATTATTTAATTTATCATAAAAAGATATTAAAAATTTCTCCGAAAATATTTCTGGATATTTATCTAAATAATAAGTTATCTCTTTAAAAGTAGAGTCAATTGATTTTTTTATATTTTTTGTTTTGTTAGAGTTTATAAGTTTCAGTTTTGAGTATCTTTGAACGCTTCCTCTTATATATCCGAATTTATTAATAAGCATAGTATCGTATTTTGTATAATCTTGAAGGGTTGTGTTTATAATTACTTCATTAGCTAAAACTATAAAGAGTATAAGAGATAAAAAAAAGAGTAGAGAAGAAGAGGCGTATGAGCTTAAATTTATTTTGTTTTTAAACATAATAATCCACGACTCTTCTTTCTGTTAAAAATTTTTTTAAAAATTCAATTACTTCAAGGTGTTTTTTATGGGTTGCATAAGTTTTTAAATCTTCAATGTTTTCCACTTCCGTAATTATGCAAAAATCACTTGAATTTTTGTCAAACCTTATGTCAATTCCAACTTCAATATGTTTTATAACCTCAATTTCGTTTTTTAAATTTTCTATTTTTTCTTTTATTTCGTTAAGAGGTGAATTTTCTTTTACTTTACATAAAACCACGTGTCTTATCACTTAAGCTCCTTAATAAACTCCGCAATTCTTTTAATACCTTCTTTTATTGTTTCAAGGTCTGTTGCAAATGAAAATCTAAAATATCCCTCGCTTCCAAAACCAACTCCAGGGACTACTGCAACTCCTTTTTCTTCAAGAAGTGTTAAAGCAAAATTCATTGACTCTGGCATAATTTTTTGGTGATTTACGAAAATATAAAATGCCCCTGCAGGTTTTGCAGCTGAGAGTCCGTCAATTTTATTGAATGCTTCATATACAAAGTCTCTTCTTTTTTCAAACTCTTTTCTCATTTTCTCAACATCACTGTCAGCTGCTCCAAGAAGTGCCGGAATTGCTGCCTTTTGAGTAATTGAATTTATGTTTGAAGTACTTTGAGACTGAAGTTTTATCATATTTTTAACAAGTTCTTTGTTTTTGCTTGCTAAGTATCCAAACCTCCATCCTGTCATTGCGTGAGATTTGCTAAGACCATTTACAGTAATTGTTCTTTTTAACATATCTTCATTTATGCTTGCAGTAGCCGTAAATTCTCCGTCATAAATTAGTTTTTCATACATTTCATCACTTACAACCCAAATATCTGTATTTTTTAAAACGTCTGCTATTGCTTTTAGTTCTTCTTTTGTATATACAGCCCCCGTTGGATTGCTTGGAGTTGTAAGAATTAACATCTTTGTTTTTGGAGTAATTGCTTTTTTTAGCATTTCAGGAGTAATTTTAAAATTTGTGGTTTCATCTGTTTTAATTGTTACAGGCACTCCGTCGTGGTATTTTACAAGTTCTGGATATGTAACCCAGTAAGGAGCGGGTATTATTACTTCATCTCCTTCATCTATAAGACAGGCCATAATATTAAAAAGACTCTGTTTTGCTCCGTTGCTGACAATTATTTCATCAAGGTCATACTCAAGGTTATTGTCTCTTTTTAGTTTGGTCTGAATTGCTTTTAAAAGCTCAGGTATTCCGGCAACGGCTGTATATTTTGTAAATCCTTCATTTATTGCTTTTATTGCAGCTTCTTTTATAATTAAAGGAGTGTCAAAGTCAGGCTCTCCTGCACTAAATGCCAATACATCTTTGCCTTGTGCTTTTAACTCTCTTGCTTTTTGGGAAATCGCAATTGTGAGCGATTCGGAGAGTTTGTTTATTCTTTTACTAAACATTTTAAAGCCTTTTTATTTTGAATTATATATTATTTTTAATTCTAAAAGAAGATATAAAATAAAAAAGTTTCTTAATCGGTAAAAAATTAATGTTTTTGTTTTTAATGTCGATTTAAAGGTAACAACTATGATAAATAAAAGGTTTTCAATGACAAATGAAATAATAGAGAGTTTTAAGAAGGAATTTAAAAGTTTTTTAGATAAAACTTATAAAAAAGATGAAATTTATTCTAAATTTTTAGAAATTTTTAACGAGTTTTTTTTTAATTTTAAAAGTCTTTTAAATTCAATTGACGAAGCTGTTATTATAGTTGATGAAGACGGATTTATAAAAGAAGTGAATAACTCCTTTTTAAACTGGCTAAAATTAAGAAAAGAAGATGTTTTAAATAAGCCGATTGATTTTTTCTTATCAAAAGAAAAAGGAATTTCCTTTTTAAAAAACTCCACTTTTATTCCAATAGAAATAAAAATGGAGGAATTTGAAATAAAAGGAAAGAAATATAAGAAAATAATTGCTATTAACATCAAACAAAGGGTTGAAATTGAGGTTAAACTTAAAAATATTTTAAGACTTTATAAGGTTTTAACTCAAATTAATGAGCTTATTATAAGAGCTGTCAGTAAAGAGGATGTTTATAAGGAAAGTTGCGAGATTTTAGTAAAAGAGGGGCATTTTGATTTTGCCTGGATTGGAGAAGTGAGAGATGGAAAAATTATTCCTGTTAGTTGGTATGGGGAGAATGAAGCTTTTAAACGTTTTTTAAGTAAAAACTTTTTTAAGTTAAAAAAAGTAGATGAGTTGATAAAAACGGGTTTTTTAAAAGAGAGTAACTTAAAAAATGAGGAAAAGGCTTTTTGCAATAAAATTACAATTCCTATTTTTAAGGATGAAAATGCCATATCTGCAGTTGTTTCTAACCCTTTTTTAAATGCTGTTTTAGTTGTTTATTACAAAGGAAAAGAGTTTGAAAATGAAGAGATTTCCTTGCTTAAGCAAATTGCTCATGATATAGGTTTTGGAATTGTTACTTTGTCAAGAAAAGAGAATATAGATTATTTGGCATATTATGATGTTTTAACTTCTCTTCCTAATAGAAGATATTTTTTTGATGAACTTGAGTCTTTGCTTGAGATTTTAAAACAAAAGGACCAAAAAGGAGTTTTAACAATTATTGATATAAATAATTTTAAGACTATTAATTCTACAATAGGCTTTTGGGCAGGGGATATTGTTTTATATCAGATTGCAAAAAGATTAAAAAAAGCTTTAAAACATAAAGACCTTTTAGCTAGGGTTGGAGGGGATAAGTTTGGGATTTTTTTATACAATGTCAGAAACAAAGAGGAAGTCATTTACAGGCTCTCAAAAGTTTTGGAAAATTTTGAATTTATTTTTGAAATTGAAAATAAAAAATTTTTAGTAACTATAAGTGCCGGGGCGGCTGTTTTTCCAGATGATGGTTTTAGCAAAGAAGCTCTTTTTGCTTCAGCCGAAGCTGCTTTAAAAGAAGCTAAAAAAAGAGGAAAAGGTATTGAGTTTTATTTAAAATCTATGAAAAAAACAACACTTGAGAGCCTAAATTTAGAAAGTGAATTGGTTGAAGGAATAAAAAAGGATGAATTTGTTGTTTATTATCAGCCAATTATTGATATTCAAAAACGCCGTATTGCTATGGCGGAGGCTCTTTTGAGATGGAAAAAAGGAGATACATTAATTGCACCTTATAAATTTATTCCTATTTTAGAAGAGAGAGGACTTATTAAAGAAGTAGGGCTTATTGTAATAGATAAAGTCTTTAAAATGATAAAAGAAGAAAAAATTAATATTCCTATTTCTATAAATGTATCTGCTAAGCAGATTCATATAGGTTTTTATTATGAGGTTATTTCAATTTTAAAAAAATATAATATCTCCCCAAAACTTGTGATTTTGGAAATTACGGAGAGTGTTTTGATGGAAAATTTAGAAGTTCTTCTTAAGAATATAAATGAGCTTACAAAAATAGGAATACGTTTTGAAATAGACGATTTTGGCACAGGTTATTCATCTTTAGCTTATCTTAAAAAACTTTCTATATATGCTTTAAAAATAGATAGAAGTTTTATAAAAGACTTGCCGGAAAATGAAGAAGATGTTTCAATTTCAAAGGCAATTATTTCTATGGGGCATTCCCTTGGTAAGAAAATTATCGCAGAAGGGGTTGAAACAAAAGAGCAGGTTGAGTTTTTAAAAGCTAATGGATGTGATTATATTCAAGGTTTTTATTTCTCAAAACCGTTAGCTCAAAAAAAGTTTATTGAATATTTAAAGAAATTTTAATTATTTTTTCTTTAAAGCTTCTATATAATCTCTATATTTTTTTTCTATTTCCTCATCTTTTTCTATGATGTGTTTATCATTGTTTATAATTGCCTCTTCTAAAACTTTTATTCTATCCATTAAATATTCAAACAGCTCTTTTTCAATATCAGGGAGTTTATTGTGAGCTAATGGAGAGTAATCTTTTCTTTTTATAACTTTTCCTGGAATTCCGACAACTGTAGAAAATGGAGGTACATCTTTTACAACTACTGAGTTTGCACCTATTTTGCTTCCTTTTCCTATAGTGATGTTTCCTAAAATTTTAGCTCCTGCCCCTATTATTACATCATCTTCTATAGTTGGATGTCTTTTCCCTGGATTTAGGCTAACTCCCCCAAGTGTTACCCCTTGATAAATAGTTACATTATTTCCAACAATTGCCGTCTCTCCTATAACAACTCCAATACCGTGGTCTATAAAAACATTCTCTCCTATTGTGGCACCTGGGTGAATGTCTATATTGGTAATAAACTGGTTTATTGCCATAATAAACCTTGCAAGTTTTTTAAACCCTTTTTTGTAAATAGCATTTGAAATTCTGTAAAACACAAGTGCCCATATTCCAGGGTATGCATAAAAAAGTTCAATTCCTCCCTTAAAAGCCGGGTCTTTTGCTTTTATTGCCTGAAAGTCTTTTTTTATTTTATTTAACAAACCCACTTAATGCCTTTTTTATTCTAAAATATATTTCATCAACAGGTTTTGAAGCATCAAGAAGAATATAGGGAATTTCTAGTCTGTTGCAAGTATCTATTATGTTTTGCTGAATTCTTAAGAGATATTCAATTCCTCTTTTTTCTATATTGTCGTGTTTTTTTAGAGAAAGTCTTTTTTTAAGTTCTTCTTTTTGAAGTTTTAAGATAATTACAAACTGAGGAAAAATAGAATCTGTTGCAAAGCGGTTTAAATTTACAAGTAAATCAAAATCAAACCACTCCATTGCATAAGCAATTCCGCTTATTACGCTTCTGTCGCTTATTATGAGTCTATTTATATTTGGCTTGATTACTTTTTCAACCGTCTCAGCTCTGTCTGCTAAAAATAAAAAAAGTTCCGTTTTTTTTGAAATTTTGTCATTAAAAATAATTTCTCTTAATTTTTTTCCAACTTCGCTAAATCCGGGTTCTTTTATAAAAATTGCGTCAATTTCTTTTTTTAAAAGTTCAATTTGGGTTGATTTTCCCGCAGTATCTATTCCTTCTATTGCTATATACATTTTAAATCCTCTAAAATTTCTTTTGGTACAAGATGGCTTACATCACCTTTGTATTTTAAAATACTTCTAACTACACTTGAAGATACAAAAGCATTATCAAGATTTGGCATTAAATAAATAGTGTCTATTTCATTGTCAAGCGATTTGTTTGCGTATCCCATCTGAAGTTCATATTCAAAGTCGCTAACAGCTCTAAGACCCCTTATAATAATCTTTGAATTTTCTTTTTTTACAAATTCAACTAAAAGGGTGTTAAAACTTTTTACTTCAACTTTAGGAAAATTTTTTGTAGCCTTTTTCATCATCTCAACTCTTTTTTCTAAATCAAACATTGTTTTTTTGTCTTTATTATCAGCAACTCCCACTATTATTTTATCAAAAATTTTACAGGCTCTTTTTATAATATCTATGTGTCCGTTTGTAACAGGGTCAAAAGTTCCAGGGTATATTGCTTTTTTATACATTTTTCCACCTTTTAAACAGATTGTTTTTAATCCCTGCTAAATCAAACCATTTGCCTATTAAAAACATTTCAATATCGTTTATGTTTTTAGGTTCGTTATAATATGCTAAAACAGGAGGTGCAATTATAACATTTTGAAGTTTAGCTAGCCTTAACATATGTTCAAGGTGAATTTCGCTAAAAGGCATTTCCCTTGGAGCAAGAATTAACTTTTTTTTCTCTTTTATTGCGACTGTAGCAGCGCGGGTTATAAGGTTATCGGCAATTCCAAGGGCTATTTTTGCTAAGGTGTTCATACTGCAAGGCACTACAAATGTAATATCAACTCCAAAGCTTCCGCTTGCAACGGGAGCTGCTATGTCATCGTTTAAAAAAATGTTTTCTTCTTTTTCAAGTACTACTTTTGCACTATTACTTATTACCAAGTATCTTTCAAATTCTGGCGGTATTAAACTGTATAGTTTAAGTCCAAGGCTTGCCCCGCTTGCTCCGCTTATACATACTAAAACTTTCATTGTATTTCTACTACTCCTTTTTTTAAAACTACTGCGTTAAAAATTTTTTTATTTAATTTAATTGGTATAATATCTCCTATTTCACCATCTTTTAGGGCTTTTGCACTTGATATTATTGAAATGTTTTTTGAAGAAATTATAACACTAACTATAGAGTTTTTTAAAACAGCCGGTTTTATTTTGGTATTTGATAGATTTATAATTGAACCTTTTGCAATAACTGTTGAGGCTATAAGATTGTTAGGTATTTTTAAAACAGGTTTTGAATAGAAAAACTTGAATTTGATGTTTTCTTTTTTTACATTAATTTGAGGTAAAATTAATGAGTTTTGTTTTATTATTTTTGTAGCTTTATAAACTGGAAGGGTGGCTTTTATTTTTATATAAAAGAAACGATTATCTATTTTTATATTTCCATAGGGTAATTTTGGATTTAATAGAAATTTTATTGTTTTATAATGGTTTGGAAAAGGTTTATGGATTATTTTTTGAATTTGTATTAAAGGATATTCGCTTTTGTAAAATGATACTATTTTTTCTTCGATTGAATTTGAAAATAAAAAAAGAGGAAAAAAAAGAATTATTTTACGAGGGCATGGTCTAACACTTCTTCTATTCTTTTTACAGGCACAATTTCAAGTCCTTCTTTTACTTCCTCAGGAACATCATCAAGGTCTTTTTCATAATTTTTTTCTGGAATTAAAACTTTTTTAATTTTTGCTTTATAAGCGGCTATCAGTTTTTCTTTAAGTCCGCCAATTGCTAAAACGTCTCCAGTTAAAGTGATTTCTCCTGTCATTGCTACATCTGAGCGGACTTTTTTTTCACTGAAAATACTGGCTATTGCCGTTGCCATTGTAATTCCAGCACTTGGTCCGTCTTTTGGAATAGCTCCTTCCGGGACGTGTATATGAACGTTATATTTATAATAAACAGGCTCTTTTGAACGCTCTTTCGGTTTTATTTTTTTCGTATCGATAAGAACTTTAATAAGCGTAAAAGCTATATGAGCCGATTCTT
>JAMOSM010000120.1 GCA_027063075.1 Nautiliaceae bacterium
GAGATGCAATCTGGGGAACAAGATATATGCTTGAAATTTTAAAAGAAAAAAATATGCTCCCAGAGTATGCGATAGTAGCAGAGCCGACCTGCGAAAAAGAGTTTGGGGATGCAATAAAAATAGGAAGAAGGGGCTCAATAAACGGGGTCTTAAAAAAAATAGGACTTCAAGGACACGCGGCATATCCTGAAAAATCAATAAACCCTATTCATAAAGTAGCTCAGGTTCTACATAAAATCGCCGGAGTTGATTTAGACAAAGGAGATGAGTATTTCGCTCCTAGTAAATTCGTAGTAACTGACATTAGAGCCGGAATGGAAGTTACAAACGTAACTCCAGGAGAGCTTAAAATGATGTTTAATGTAAGAAATAACACCCATACAGATAAAGAAAAAATCAAAAATTTTATCCATAAACATTTTAAAGATATGAACTATACGCTTGAGCTTAAACAAAGCGCTGAGCCTTTTATTACAGACCCAAACACAAAAGTAGTAAAAACGCTTGATAAGGCAATACAAAAAGAGACCGGAATAACACCAAAACACTCAACAGCAGGGGGAACAAGCGATGCAAGATTTTTTGCAAAACACGGGATTAAAGTGGTTGAGTTTGGAGTAAAAAATGATACAATTCATGCTCCGAATGAAAGAACTAAAAAAGATGAGGTTATTAAACTTGCAAAAATTTTTAAAGATGTAATTGAGGAGTGGAAGTGAAAGTTTATGAACTTAAAAAAGGTGATTTAATAACAGCTAACGGAGAAGTTTTAGAATTTATAGAAATAAGAGGTGAAAAGGCGGTATTTTATAACGAAAAAGGTGAAGAGATATCTTTTCCTGATTTTTATTACATAGAAGAAATCGGAGAGATTAAAAATTATTCAAACAAAAAGGAATCTTTAACTCCTTCTTTATTTTAAGTCAATCTTTACAATTTCACCTAACTTAAGCCCTTTTCCCACAATTTCTACTTTATAACTTGTTATATATTCGCTATCAGGAACTCTCCACACTTTATAAATTTTAAAATTACTTTTCTTACCGTTTATATATACGCTTTTATTTTTAATATCTTCACTTATTGGCACATAAATGGTAATTTTTTGCTTTTTTATATTATCAACAACTGCAACAAGCGCTCCGGGTGCTACATAATCTCCTTTATTTACAAAAATCTTTTCAATGTATCCGTTTGCTTTGATATTTTTTTTATTTATAATATCTTTTAGTTTATTCTTATTAGCAATTAAATTACTCAATTGGGATTTTAAATTCAAAAGCTGGTTTTTTGCAGCCATATAGTCATAAAATTTTAAGTTTTTTTCTTCTAAGGATTTAGTTTTTAACTTTTGATATCTTTTATAAGTTTCAAACTTTCTTTTTACAATCTCCTCTTGATTTTTTATCTCTTCTTTTAAAATATTAATTTGGTTTTGAATATTTTTAATATCAATCTTTTCAGTTGTATCATCAAGTTTAATTATAACTTCATTTACATCTTTTGCCTCAAGGTCTTTGTTTGCCTCTATTACCTTTCCTCCTACACTAGCCTTTATATTAAATTTATCAAAAGGCTCTACTTTAGCACTGTATCCAAAAAGAAAAACACCTATCAACATCCATAATATTTTTTTCATTACACTCCTTCTGCAATTTTTTCATACATTTCACTGTTTCCTTCAATAAATGCCCTAACTATTGGATTTTTTGAATTTTTAAACTCTTCAACCGTTCCAAATTCAATAATCTCTCCCATATATAAAAACGCTATAAAATCAGCACTTTTAAAGGTTTCTTTTAAATCATGCGAAATTACAACACTTGTCATTCCGTGTTTTTTGTTTAAATCCATAATCATTCTTGTAATTTTATCACTTATAATAGGGTCAAGACCGCTTGTGGGCTCGTCATAAAGAATATATTTTGGCTTAAGAATAATAGCCCTAGCAGTTGCCGCCCTTTTTCTCATTCCTCCGCTTAATTCGTGAGGATAAAGATAAGCAACCCTGTTTGCATCAAGCCCAACCATTTCAAGAGTATCAAACACCCTTTTTTTAATCTCATTCTCTTTTAATTTTGTATGCTCTCTTAAAGGAAAAGCAACATTGTCATAAATATTCATACTATCAAATAAAGCCCCCTCTTGAAAAGTAAATCCTACTTTTTTTCTTATTTTATAAAGCGTTTGAATATCAGCATCAGCCACATTTACATCATCTACCCATATCTCACCGGCTGTTGGCTTTAAAAGTCCTACAATATGTTTAATAATGGTAGATTTACCCTGCCCGGACATTCCTAAAATATATGTAATCTTTCCATCATAAATATCTAAATTGACATCTTTTAAAACAACCTTCTCTCCAAACACTTTTTTCAGGTGCCTTATTTTTATCATTACAAACCTTAAAGTTTTCTTAAATTTTTCTTAAAAATTGTGGTATAATTTATAAAATTATACCAATTTAAAGGTTAAAAATGGCTCTCAATCCATATTATCCGCTGAGTTTCTTACCAATAAATCCAATTACTACAACCCCTGTAACGTTTGAACCAAAATACATAAACAATCTAATAGCATTAAAAATAACCGATTATTTTCTACCTACACAGTTTGCAAGCAACCCTCTTTTTGCCAAAATAGACGAATTTAATCAAAACATAGGCATATTACAAACGGCAACAAATGCAGTGAATAAAATTTTATCATATATAGATGTTTTAAAAGAGATAAATAATCCCACAGAAGAGATACTAAAAGAAATAAAAAATGAAATAAATTCAATTATACAAAATACTACCTTTAATAGTCTTCCCGTCTTTTCACAAACTCTAACAATAGGAGATAAAAAAGTTTCTTTATCTCTTCCTGCTTTTAATCCAAATAAAATTAGCATTGAAGAGTATGAGAAACTATTACTTAAGAAAAAAGACAATTTTATTGATGCATTAAAAAATCTTACTATTCAAACACCTTTTGAAAATAAAGCCAACCCTTTAAAGTTTGAAACATTTAATAGATTGTTAAACAGCGGCTCACTACTTCAGGCTTATAACACAAACCTTATCAACCCTTTAACTCTTGAATTCCTATTAAAAGATTAAGAAACAAATCTTAATCTTTTTTTTCTGTTGAATATGCCAACATAGGAATATAAACTAAAGTAAGAATAGTACCAATTAAAAGTCCGCCAATTGCAACGTCTGCAAGAGGAGAGAGTCTCTCAAGTCCAACGGCTTGTTCAAGAGCAATAGGTATCATACCTGCAATTGTTCCAAAAGCCGTCATAAATACAGGTCTAAATCTAACTCTTACACTCTGAAGGGCAGATTCAAACGGACCTTTACCTTCTTTTTCAAACTCTTTATAAAAATCAATAAGCAATACGGCATTTTTAATAATAATACCAAAAAGAAGCAAAAGTCCAACCATACTCGGCATACACGAAGGCTTATGGGCTATAAGCATCCCCCAGGAAGCCCCTATCATAGAAAGTGGTAATACCAAAATCATAATCAGAGAAAGTCTTAAAGACTGATAAACAACCATAAGGGTTAAAATTAAAACAATAACCCCTATTGCAATAGCTTTTATAAGCCTTGAAAAAGAATCTTTCATCTCTTTAATATCACCTACGTGATAATAATTTTTTATACCGTTAGATTGAAGTAAATTGTCAGCATCTGCCGTTATTTTACTAATAGGTCTTGTAGCCCTGTAACCTTGAACATCAATTGCATATTGTAAATTGTATCTTTCAATTTTATTATAAGTAAAATGAGTAGTTATTTTTGCAAGTTCGTTAAGAGGCACAATTCCTTTTTTGGTATCAATCAGCAATAATTTAAGAGCGGCCAAATTTTTTTCAAAATCACCCTTAAATCTAACTCTTACAAAATCAGGCACCATTGAGCTAAGAGCGGTATTTATTGTCACAACCTGGTCTTTTAAAGCAATTTGCATAATAATATCAAAAGGAGTAACTCCATAACTTAAAGCTTTATTTTCATCAATTTTAATTACCGCTTCTTGATACTCTTTATCCCAACTGTTCATAATAGTAGTAAGACCCTTTACATTATAAAGTAACTTTTTAGCCTCATCCGCAAGTTTAGGCAGATTTTGATAATTATCACTTCTAAACTGCACGTCAAGCGGTGCTTTAATAGTAGAAAGGGCCGTAGCACCAAAATCAAACACCGCTATTTTCTTAATTCCCACTATTTTAGAGAGTTCTTTTCTTATCTCTTCTTCAAGCTGCCAGATTGTTTTATTTCTATGAAATCTATCAACTGCGATTATAGTCATATTAATGCTATTTCCACTGCCTCCACCGCCAAGAGACAATACCCCTTTTTCCGTTCCGATTGAAACTGAGCTTTTTTCAAGCCAAGGCTGATTATTTAGCCAATCAAAAAAAGGTTTTAATCTTTTTACACTCTCATCTGCATTAATATTTGAAGCAAATTCAATATGGGCTTTTATAATTCCCGTATCCATAGGAGGCATTACATCCCTTCCGATAGTCGGCATAATATTTTTTACGGACAATAAAAGCACAACAACAGCACCGGCTATTAAAAGCATTCTCCTTAATACAAAAGGTCTTTTGTTTGTGAATTTTAAAATTCCTATATATGCAGGAATAAGTTTTGCAAAAGTGTTTTGATAAAGTTTTTCAAAAAACTCTTCAATTTTAGTTTTCTTAGTTCCGTTTTTATACAATAAACTTGCAAGTTTTGGAATAAAAGTTATTGACAAAAACCAGGAAATTAAAAGTGCTACAATAAGCGTCTCCATTAAAGGTCTAAAAATTTTTTGAGGAAAACCGCCTACAAACATCAAAGGAAAAACAATTGCAATAGTTGAGATTGTTCCTGCAAAAACAGGTTTTAATACTTCTTTTGTTCCGTTATAAATTGCGTTTTTATCACCTTCTTTAAGATGTCTTTCAATGTTTTCCAAAACAACCACCGCATCATCTGTAAGCATTCCAAGAGCAAGAATAATGGCAGTGTAAATTACAATATTAAGCCCCTGCCCTGTAAGATACAAAAATGCAATAGTTCCAAAAAACACCATAGGAATAGAAACTGCAGCCGCCACAATCGCCCTGAAATTTCCAAGAAATATTAAAATTACAATAAGTGTGTAAATAACTGCATCCCTTAAAGCTTCAAGCATATTTATATTTGAAGTTTCAACCAGTTTTCTTTGAGTATCAGAAACGGTTATATTTATATTAGGATACTCTTTTGAAATTTTTTTCATAATTTCTCTTGCTGTATTACTTGTTAAAAGTAAATTTCCACCCGGCGCCCTTTGAACTGATATTGCAATAGCCTGTTTATTATTCCCGACATAAGCGGTATTGTTTGTTTTATAGCTCCAAGTAATTTTTGCAACGTCTTTCAATTTAACGTTTGGCGCAATAAAAATATTTTTTAGTTTTTCAACATTATCTTTTTGACCATAAAAACTTATAGTAAAAAACTTATCATCTGTTTTCATAAAGCCTATTGGAGTATCTTTGTTAATACTTCTTATTGCATTTATTATCTGATTAAACGAGAGATGAAATTTTTGTAAAATTAGAGGGTCTATTTTTATCATTATTCCACTCTCATATCCTCCAAAAATTTCTACATTTCCTATATTAGGATTTTTTAAAAGCTCGGGTTTTATATAACTTTCTGCAATTTTTCTTATTTCAGGCAAGGTTATCGAATTGTTTTTCGGACTTAAAGCAAACACATCAACAGGTAAAGTAAAATCCCCTACAAGATAAATTGAAGGCACAACATTTTGTGGAAGCCTGTCTTTAATTCTGTTTAATGCATTACTAACATCAACTGCCGCTCCTTGCAAAGATTTTTTATAATCAAAAACTACATGTACTATTGAAAAATTAGGCACGTTTGTAGATGTTATTTCATAAATATGACTAAGAGTAGCCATTTCGTTTTCTATCGGTTTAGATACAGTTGCGGCAACCGTTGAGGCACTAGCTCCAGGGACAAAGGTAAATATTACAACTTCCGGTCTATTTGCATCTGGAAAAAGGTTTTTTGGCATTTTTAAAAGTCCTAAAATTCCAAAAACAAACATTGCCGCAATTATTGCAAACAGAAAATGAGTTCTCTTATAAAAAAACTCAAACATTTCTTATCCTTTTACTTTTACAGGATAACCTGCTTTTATTTTAAGAAGCAAGTCAGGAGCCGCTTTTACAATATTTCCATTTATAGGCGTATCAGTAACCACTCCCTCAACCCCGTCTGCAATTACATTAATCTCAACAGGTTTAACCTTATTAGGTGATTCAACAACAAAAACATAAGTTTTTCCATTAATTTTTAAGAGACTGCTATAAGGAATAAGAGTTGCGTTTCCTTCAAAAGTAACAACTTTTATTTTTACTTTCTCTCCCGCTATTAAAGTTTTATCATTTACATCTGCCCTGTAAGCCTTAAGTCCGTTAAAAGTAGAATTTAAAGATGCAAGATTAACTATCTTATTTTTATATTTAATTTTTTTTATATCATCACTAAGAGCTATAAAAAGATAATTCCCATCTTTTGGAGTAATAACAAGAGCCGTTTTCCCAGGAAATATATTATCTCCTTCATTCATCATTTTAGAGCTAACTTTTCCACTTATAGGTGATTTAATATTTGTATATGATATATCGTTAAGAACTGCTTTTTTAGCGCTTTTTAAAGATTTTAGTTTTGCCCTGTCTGATGCAAGTTTTGCTTTTAATTGAGAGAGTTTATTTTCTTCTGACTGATACTGCTCAACTGAAGCCATTTTTACTTTCAAAAGCTCAGCTGTTCTTTTATGCGTTGCAATTAAATTAGATAAAGCTATTTTATCTGCCTCAATTATTTTTTTAACAGATTCAATTTCATCATTAATTTGAGTAAGCTTTACTTTTAAATTAACTGCATCTATTTTTAATACAACATCACCTTTTTTAATATTACTGCCTAAAGGAGCAATTTTTAAAATTTTTCCTGCAAATCTTGAACTTATTGCTACTTCTTTATCATTTTTGACAAGTGCAATATAAGGCAAAGTTGTAACAACATATTTTGGTGCCACATCTATTTTTTCAACAACCAACGGATAAATTTTAGCAGTAGGCATTTTTTTATCTTCTTCTTTTCGTTTTTTAATAAGCTTTATTCCTCCTACAACCAATACTGCTATAACAATAATACCGATTATCCTTCCGATTAATTTTTTCATTTGAAAATCCTTTCAAGATTATTTCCATAAATAAACGCAAGAGTTGCAATCATTTTGTTTTTCAAGGCAACTAAATTTGCAAGATTTGCTTTTGCATTAGCCAAATCATCCTCATACCTTAAATAATCATCTATACTCATTCTGTTTAATTTAAAAGCCACTTTTGCACTTTTTAAAAGTTCCTTTTTAATCTCAACCGATTCTTTTGCCATTAAAATTGCTTTTTTTAAGTTTTTTAAATTTCCTAAAAGTTCTTGTTCTTTGGCTTTTAAATCTTTAAGTGTTTTTTCAAACAAAAGAGTATTTTTAATATATTCTACTTTTGCTTTTTTTAAAGAAGCGTTATTTTGTTTGTTAAAAATCTCCCAGTTTAAGTATATTCCGATATTT
>JAMOSM010000121.1 GCA_027063075.1 Nautiliaceae bacterium
ATGCTTACTCAAAAGGCCTCAAAAACGCCAGTGAATTCAGAAGCAAAATAAATGAGGTAAAAGAACCTCAAAAAGCATTAGAGCTTTTGGAGGAGTATTTTTAATGTTTAACGGACTTATAAGAGAACTTGGAATTATTAAAAGTTTCAGTAATAATAAATTAAGAATCAAAAGCAAATATAAACCCCAAATTGGGGATTCTATAGCAATAAACGGCGTATGCCTGACCGCTACTAAAATCTACACAGATGGATTTGAAGTGGAACTCTCACCTGAAACCCAAAAAATAGTATCGCTTGAAAATTATATGCCGGGAAAAAAGGTTCATATAGAACCAGCTCTTAGATTTGGAGATAGAATAGACGGGCATTTGATTCAAGGACACGTCGATGCTATAGGAGAGATACTTGAAATTAAAAAAACAAAAAACTCATACGATGTAATTATAAAAACGGACCCTAAAATCATCAAATACATAGCCCCGAAAGGCTCAATCGCAATAGATGGTGTGAGTCTTACGGTTAATGAAGTCTTTTCCGATAGATTCAGACTTACAATTATTCCCCATACGTTTGAAAACACGCTTTTTAAAGAATATAAACTCCACCAAAAAGTAAATATAGAAACAGATATGTTTGCAAGGTATATTTACCATATGCTTAAAAACTCCAACGAAGATATAAATGAAAAAATATTAGCGTGGTGGTAAAAGGTTTTTTAAAAACTGTTTTGCCTCATCTAAATCCACAAGAGATATAAGCTCTTTATTTTTCACATAAAACCATTCCCTTTTATCAAACTTTTTGCCTGTTTGAAGCCTTGTTTCTATTACATCCCCTTCAAAAATTTCAACATCCCAGTCTTCTTTATAGGATTTTCCTTTCTTGCACCACTCTTTTCCGTTTGAGGTTACAAATTCCCTCTCAACTATATCACCGTTTAAATAAAGCTTTGCTACATATGCTTTTCCAAATTTTGGAGTAAAACATCCGTCTGTTTTAAAATGGACCCATTTAGATTTTCTTCTTTTTAAAAGCTCATTTTTAGCTTTTTCAATAAACTCAACAAGTTCTTCATCACTGAATTTAGAAAAATCCATTAAGTATCCTTTTTAATTTATTATAACAAATTCAAATTAAGCAAACTTTAAGTTTTTTAATATTTGATTAACTGCAAAGTGATACACTAATAAAAATACTTTTAAGGAGCGGAAATGAAAAAAATTTTACTGTCTGCAGCAATGACGGCAGTTCTTATGGCGTCTAATATTAATTTAAAGGTAGATAATTCCAATTTAAAAAGAGTAGCACCTACCCAAAACGGTGCAGTATTCTCATACTCTCCGATAGTTCAGAAAGTAATACCTTCGGTTGTAAATATTTCAACTGAAAAAGTTGTCGAAACAAAAATTCCAGAACAGTTTAGAAGATTTTTTGAAGACCCGTTTTTTAAAAGATTTTTCGGACCTTTTGGAAATATACCAAACCACCCTCAAAAAAGAAAAGAGTTTGCTTTAGGAAGCGGGGTTATTCTTACTAAAGACGGATATATCGTAACAAATTATCACGTAGTAAGCGGAGCTGAAAAGATAACCGTAAAACTGCACGATGGAAGAAAATTTAAAGCAAAACTTATAGGCAGCGACCCTAAAACAGATTTAGCCGTTATTAAAATAGATGCAAAAAACCTGCACCCAATAACTATAGCAAATTCTGACAAAGTAAAAGTTGGAGACATTGTTTTGGCTGTAGGAAACCCTTTTGGACTTGGGGAAACTGTAACTGAAGGGATTGTAAGTGCAAAAAACAGAACTTCAATCGGACTTAACGCATATGAAGACTTCATTCAAACAGATGCGGCAATTAACCCAGGAAACAGCGGCGGGGCGCTTGTGGATTTAAAAGGGAGACTTATAGGAATAAATTCGGCAATTATCTCTAGAAGTGGAGGAAACAACGGAATCGGATTTGCAATTCCAAGTAATATGATGAAATTTGTGGTAACTTCGCTGGTTACAAAAGGAAAGGTTGTTAGAGGTTATCTTGGGGTAATGATTAGTAATATTGATGCAAGCAAAGCAAAACTTTACGGAATTGACCACGGAGTCCTTATTAACAAAGTAGAACCTAACAGTGCAGCAAGCAAAGCGGGACTTAAACCGGGTGATATCATTGTAGCCGTAGATGGTGAAAAAATAAATAACTCAGGAGAGCTAAGAAATAAAATAGCTTTTAAAGGAGCGGGAGCCGAAGTTACACTTACAGTTTATAGAAACGGAAAATACTTAAAAATTAAAGCAAAACTTCAGGCACTTAAAACAAAAAAAGAAAAAATCCAAGATATTGAAACACTAAAAGGGGTAATTTTAGAACAGCAAAAAAATTATGTAGTCGTAGCAGATATAGACCCAAATTCATATGCGGCAATGAGAGGACTTAACAAAGATGATAAAATCTTAAGAGTTAAAACAATAAAAACAGGTAAATGGGTAGAAGTTCATACAATTGATGAACTTAAAAAACTTCTAAAAGGTCTAAACAAAGGAGATGCATTAATAGAAGTTGAAAGAAAAGGAGAAATTGAGATTTTAAATCTCTAATTTCTTTTTCTTAAAACCTTTATAATAACTTTTATAAGAATAACAATCAACATAAAAATCTAATTTACATATTAACGCCAGACACCTAATAAAAGAAATTGTTACAAACCCCTGCAAAGAAGCAGGAGTTATACATCATCAAAGCCGTCAAAATCGTCAAAACCTCCTCCAAATGTATCATCACTAAAATCTTCTTCTTCATAACTTTCAAAATAATCTGTATTCATTACATCCTCATCTGAATCTACTGAAGCTATTTTTTCATCAAGCTCATCAAGTTTTGAATCAATTTCATCAAGCTTGCTTTCAATTTCATCTAAATCACTCTCTAAAACCTCATTAATTTCACTATCACTCATTCCAATTTCGTGTCCAAATTCAGTAGGTGAGACTGAATGGTTAAAAAGAAGATTATAAAGTCCCATTCCAGCCATTGCTCCTGCCATTGAACCTAAAAAACTACTTCCAAAGCCACCTAATGAACTGCTTGAAGAAGGTTGTGTCTGAGTCTGCTGAGCCTGAGCTGTCTGAGGGGTTGCTTTTAGGTCTTGAGATGAAAACTTTTTTTCATTTTCTCCTAATTTTTCTTCAAGTTTTGCAACCCTTTTGTCAAGTTCATCAACTTTTTGAACTAGTTTTTCAAGTACAAGTCCCATTTTTTTTAATGTATTTTCAATTTGATTAAGTTCCATTTCACCCTCCTTAAGTTATTTTTTTATTGTACCGTTTTTTTCCACAACATAAAAGTAATCAGGCGTTAATTTTTTATAAAAAGGCTCTATTTTAACTTCCTGATAAAGTTTTTTTTGCTTAATTTCAACAACCTTTCCAACCAAAGCGCCTTTATAAAAAATACCATCAAGCCCGCTTGTTTTTACAATATCTCCAACTTTTAAAGGGATAAATTTTTTTATATATCTTACAATATTTTTTTTACCGTAAAAAATTCCCGGGACCTCTTTATCACCTATCATTACAGTATAATTGGTATTTTCATTAGAGTTTAAATAAGCTAAAGAGTATTTTCCAAAATTTTTTACAACAATTCCTGCTGCTAAATTGTTATAAACAAGTCCTTTTGGAGATAAAACAGGCTTATTATAATTTATATAAATTTGGGAAAAATCAGGTAAAGCGGCATAAGAAATCGTTCTAACAAAAAGCAAATTAGGTTTATCTATCACATTAAAATATTTTAAACTTTTACACTCTTCATACAAAGCGTTAAACTGAGCTAACTCTTTTTTTAAAAAAAAATTTTCCCGTTTTAGATTTTTTATCTTTTTTTGCTGGTTTGAAAAAAAAGTAAGTTTTTCATAGATATTTTTTTTAATGTTAAAAATTTCACTTTTTACACTGTTTGAAAACTCTATTAAGTTTTTTTTAATTATGGGAATTTGAAACAGCAAAAGAAGCAAAAGGGAAAAAAAAACTAAATAAATCTTATTCATCCACGCTTGCTAACAGGTCTATTTGCTCAAGGGCTTTTCCTGTTCCTTTAGCAACGGCTAAAAGAGGCTCCTCCGCAATATAAACTGGAAGTGAGACTAAATCGCTTAAATACTTATCAAGACCTCTAAGCAGTGCCCCCCCTCCTGTTAAAACAATTCCGTTTTCTACAATATCACCTGCAAGGTCTGCTGGAGTTTCTTCAAGTACATCTTTTAATGCTTCACCTATCTCTTTTACAGGCTCTTTAAGTGCTTCTCTAACATCTTCGCTTGTAACGGTAATAGTTTCAAGAAGACCCGAAATTCTATTTTTACCTTTTACAAGCATTTTAAGCTCTTTATCAAGCTTAATTGCACTTCCAATTTCTATTTTAATCTCTTCAGCCGTCCTCTCACCAATTACAAGATTGTATTTTTTATTGATATAATCGACTATAGACCTGTCAAACTTATCACCGGCAACCCTTATTGACTTACTTACAACAAGTCCGCCTAAAGAAATTACTCCAATTTCAGTAGTCCCGCCACCAATATCTATTACCATACTTCCCTGAGGGTCCCTTACAGGAAGACCAGCCCCAATAGCGGCAGCCATAGGTTCTTCTATTAAAAACACTTCTCTAGCTCCTGCACTCATTGCAGATTCTTTAACCGCTTTTCTTTCTACCTGGGTTAAACCATACGGAACACAAATTACAATACGGGGTCTTATTAAACTTTTTCTGTTATGAACTTTTTGAATAAAATACCTTATCATCTCTTCTGTTACATCAAAATCGGCAATAACTCCGTTTTTCATAGGACGAATGGCTACAATGTCTTTTGGAGTTTTTCCAATCATATCCTTAGCTTCTTTACCTACGGCTAAAACTTTATTTTTATGCTTACCCTCTTTTATAGCAACAACGCTTGGTTCATTTATTACAATGCCCTTTCCCTTTACACTAACAAGGGTATTTGCAGTCCCAAGGTCAATTGCAAGGTCGCTACTAAAAACTCCAAGAACTTTACTTAGCATTTTCTACCTTTATCAAAACTGGCTCAGCTTTTTTTTCTATTACATCTTTTGTAATAATAACTTTATAACCTTTATACTCAGGAAGGTTAAACATAATATCCACCATTGCCTCTTCAAGAATTGCTCTAAGTCCTCTTGCACCAGTACCTCTTTTTATTGCTTTTTCGGCAATGGCTTCAAGTGCTTCACGTTCAAATTCAAGCTCAACCCCATCCATTGCAAAAAGGGCTTTATATTGCTTAACTAATGCATCTTTAGGCTCAGTAAGAACCCTTATTAAATCTTCACGGCTTAAACCTTTAAGAGTTGCAATAACCGGAAGCCTTCCTACAAGCTCAGGAATAAGACCATATTTTACTAAATCTTCTGGCTCTACAAACGCAAAAATATCGTCTTTTGAGAGTTTTTCTTTTGGCTTTCCTAAAAATCCGACACTTGCCCCCTCAAGTCTTCTTTTAATAATATCTTCAAGACCGTCAAAAGCACCTCCGCATATAAATAAAATATTGCTTGTATCAACCTGAATAAAATCCTGATGAGGATGTTTTCTTCCACCCTGCGGAGGAACATTTACAATACTTCCTTCAACAATTTTTAAAAGTGCCTGCTGAACACCCTCCCCGCTTACATCTCTTGTAATTGAAGGATTTTCACTTTTTCTGGCAATTTTATCAATCTCATCAATAAATAAAATTCCCTTTTCCGCTTTTTTAACATCCCCATCAGCTGCCTGAATAAGCCTTAAAAGGACATTTTCAACATCCTCTCCGACATATCCGGCTTCCGTTAAAGAAGTAGCGTCGGCTATTGCAAAAGGAACATCAAGAAGTTTTGCAAGAGTCCTTGCTATCTGAGTTTTTCCACTACCTGTTGGACCAATCATTAATATGTTAGATTTTTGAATTTCAACATCACTATCTTGAGCATATAAAATTCTTTTATAGTGATTATAAACAGCAACGGCTACAATTTTTTTAGCTCTTTCCTGGCCTATTACATACTCATCAAGATGTGCTTTTATCTCTTTTGGAGTTAAAAGTTTTATCTCTTTATTTTCTGTTTTTTCTTTGTTTTTTAAACTTCCCATAATAATTTCATATGCGTGAAGAACGCAGTTTTTACATATAAAAGCTTTATTATCGGGAGCTGCTAAAAGTGGATTGTCTTCAGTCTCTACACTCCCACAAAAACTACACTTTTCTATCATACGGTATTCCCCTTTTTGAATTTAATACAAACTCCGCTAAATGTCTTACATATCTGTTTTCACTTTTTAAAAGTTCATTTGCAACCTCTTTTATAGGTTTGCCACTCTCAAAAAGCGCTTTATAAGCTTTTTTTATATCATCAATAATTTTTCTGTCGCTAAATCTTCTTCTAAGACCTGTTAAATTAAGCCCTCTAAGCTTTGCCCTGTTTCCTTCAGCTAAAGTATATGGAGGAATGTCCTGACTAACGGCACTCGCTCCTGCAATCATTGAGTGTTCTCCTATTTTTACAAACTGATGAATAGGAGTCATTCCGCCAACTACCACATAATCCTCAAGCTCAACGTGTCCTGCAAGAGTAGCGGCGTTTGCTAAAATACAGTTATTTCCTATAATGCAATCGTGAGCTATATGAACATATCCCATTAAAAGATTGTTATCTCCAATTTTTGTAACTCCGCCTCCTCCTACAGTCCCAGGATTTATCAGTGTAAATTCACGGATTTTATTGTTATTTCCTATAATAAGCTTAGTTTTTTCACCTTTATATTTTAAATCCTGAGGAATACTTCCTACAACTGCATGAGAAAAAATATGATTGTTATCTCCTATTTCGGTATATCCTGTAATTATTGCATAAGGCTCAATTATACAGTTATCTCCAATTACAACATTTTCATCAATTATAGCGCCCACGCCTATTTGGCAGTTTTTGCCAATTTTTCCTTTAATTATCGGTTTCATTGCCTATACTTTAAAATGTACTTTGAGGAATTATATTTCATTGCATTCCTTTAATTATTTATAAAATCTATTTAATTAGGTCTTATTATACCAATAAAACTCAAATATTATTCAGCTATAAAAAAATTTTACCCTATTTATCCACAATCATAGCTTTTAGCTCAGCTTCTGCCACAAGCTCATCATCCACATAAGCCTCACCTTTTAAATGCCAGATTTTACCCCTGTGTTTTATAGTAGATACTTTATATTCAAGTTTATCCCCAGGAAGAACCGGTTTTCTAAACTTTGCTTTGTCTATACTCATAAAATAAACAACTTTATCTTTTAATTTTTCTTTATCTTCAACAGTAAAAGGCAAAATAGCACCTGTTTGAGCCATACCTTCAATTATTAATACTCCAGGATAAATCGGATGCCCCGGAAAATGACCTTGAAAAACGGCATTTGTTATTGAAACATTTAAATAACCTCTTACAAATTCACCTTCTTTAACCTCTGTTATTCTATCAACTAATAAAAAAGGATATCTATGAGGAAGCATTTCTTGAATTTGATTTATATCAAAAACCATTCTTAGCCTTTTTTATTAAAATTTTA
>JAMOSM010000122.1 GCA_027063075.1 Nautiliaceae bacterium
TCAAGTAAAATTTCAAGACCGTTTTTAACTATTTCACTTGCTTCTTTAATAATATAAATCCCAATTAAAATTGACAATATAAAATCAAGATAATAAAATCCTGTAAATTTAACAATAATTAAAGAAACCAAAACCGCCCCGTTTGTCAAAAGGTCGGTTTTATAGTGCAAAAGGTCTGATTTTACAATTAAATTATCTGTTTTTTTAGCAATATAATATAAAAACGTAACAAGTCCTCCGGTAGCTAAAATAGAAAAAAGCATCACATAAATAGAAATATCAATCTCTTTTATAGCTTCGTGATAAATAATCTTTCTAATACCTTCATAAATAATAAAAATACCACTTGCAATAATAAAAAGACCTTCAAATAAAGCTGCAAGACCCTCAATTTTTCCTTTTCCGTAATTAAATTTATAATCAGGCTTACTCTCACTAATTCTAACCGCAATATTATTAAAAATACTTATTACCATATCAAGAATTGAATCAAGAGCGCTCGCAATAACAGCTACACTTCCACTCATAAAACCGACAATAACTTTTGCAACAGCTAAAACAAGAGCTGTTAAAGTAGCCACTGTCGTGGCAAGTCTTGGTAAGCTCATAAAGCTCCTTTTTTTGATAAAATTATATCTACCTTGTAACATATATCAAATAAAGAAGAGTTAGAAGGCTTTTATCCCCTCTTTTAGAAGCTCAATTAAAACAGTGGCATAAGCACCTTTTGGCAAAACAAAAACAATTTCATATTGAGCATAATCTTTAAGATATTTTTTATCAATAATTTCAGGGAAAATCCAAGCCATTCTTCTATCACCCTCAGCGGGAATTAGCTCATCATACTTCTCTTCAATTTCTCTTGCCTTATCTTTTGCCCTAAGAGCCTTTTTGCCGGGCAGAAGACCTGTTACAGTAATCTCTTTTTTATAAAACCTCTCAGTATCTTCAAGATTTTCAAGATAAAAATATTTTCCCATAGGATAATGGGTCATTACATCTCCTGGGAAAAGTTTAAAGGGGTGTTTTTGGGCTTTTACAAACTTAATCAAATCTTTATCATACCCCGCCATTAAAAGCTCTTTTTCGCTCAAATCAAAAATATTACTCAGATTTATTCTCTCTTTTAACCAGTCATTAAAAAGTTTTGACTGATATGCACTTATTAAAAACTTCTCAAGCTTTCTGTTTTTTACAAATTTATCACCTTCAATTATAGCCTTGCCCTCTTCCCAGTTGTTTCCAAATTTTCCAAACCTTTGATATCCAAAAAAGTTTGGGATTCCGTATTTTTTAACTTCTTTTAAAACCATATCGATTTTTTTAGCATCAACAGGTAAAACCTTTTTAAGTCTTACAAAAAATTTATTTCCTTTTAAATGACCAATTTTTAATTTATTTCTATGTAAATCCTGTTCAAGTATTTTTATATTTTTATCTTCAAACTTTCTAATTTCATCTCTATATTTTCTTGGAACGCTTATCCATTGAATCGTCATACCTTCTTTGTCTTTAAGCCCGGCATATCCTATATCTCTTGCTTTAATTCCCGTTTTTGAAGAAAGTTTATTAATCATCTCAGGAGTGGTAAGCCCTTTTTTTCTTATCTTTAACATAAGCCACTCACCTGTATGGTCAAAAGGGTAAAGAGGAATCTCTTCAACTATGAAATTCTCACTGTTTTTATTAAAATGGAAATTTATCGGAGCGTGTGAATATACCATACTCAACCTTTTTTATTATAATTATATCAGCTTTTATATGTTTTTAATACAAGATGAGTCATAAAAATAAGCTGAATCGTATATCCAAACCAAGAGACAACAGGTACAAAATAGACCACAGATGTTAAAAAGACAACTATCCAAGCCTTTATTCCAAGTTTTCTCTCAACTTCTTTAGGGTCAAAAAAAAGATAACTACTATCAAAAACAAGAGGTTTTTTATTTAAAATACTCCACATAAAAAGTTGGTAAAAAATATTCACAACAGGAATAAAAAGCATCCAAAACGTAAAAATACTAAGCAAAATATAAATTAAGAAAGATTTTATCGAAACCCAAATTCCATAAAGAGTATCTTTAAAAGAAATTTTTCTCACCTGATAATGAAAATGTTTTTCATTTATTCTAAGAACAATTTTATCAATAAAAAAACTACTAAATACTCCTAAGGTCGAAATAGATAAAAGATAATAAAAAAGCACAAGTATAAGCCAGCCCGCAGAATTTATAATATCACTTATTTTTGAACCAAAAGGTAAATTCTCAGAATAAGAAGCTAAAAAATCTAGTAAATCATCCCCAAACAAAAAAAACAAAATACCCCAGAATACCAAAGAAATACCTAAAGGCAACAGAGTATATTTTAATATTTCTTTATCAAACAAATCTTGCAGAAGTTTCATTGTGTTTCCTTAAAAATGATTTTGAGAACAGATACTTTTAAATTTCCCTCTTTTAGTTACAGCAAAAACAGTTACAGGGGTTTTTGTAAGTTTAGCAATATTTTTAATAATTTGTAAATATTTTTTAGAAAAAGTAAATAAAATTTCATACTCCTCCCCGCTGCAGCCAATGCTTTTTGGAAAATTGATAAAAAACTCATACCCTACATTTGAAGTTTCAGAAATTCTCTCAAGCTCTTTAAAAAGCCCATCACTTATATCACAAGCGGCAGTTATATACCTGCTTGCCTTATAAAAAAACTTATCCCTTATAACAGGTTTTATAAATTTTGAATTTTTACTGACTTCCCCTCCTCTTAAAAGACGTTTTAAATCCCTGCTTACACTTCCAAGATTACCTGTAAAAGCCACAAATTCATTTAATTTAGCTTTCCTTTTTACAGGCTTTTTAGCCTCTCCCATCATTGTAACAGAAATTGCTATTTTTTCATTTCTAATGGTATCGCCGCCTATAATCTCATAACCAAACTCTTTTGCCGCTTTTTTAAATCCTTCAGCCAAAAGCTTTATTTCATAAAGGCTTAAACTTTTAGGAAAGCCGACATTTAAAACAGCATATTTTATATCCGAATTCATAACCACCATATCGCTTATATTAACTAAAGACGCCTTATAAGAAATTTCATCTAAACTCATCCACTTCTTTTTAAAATGAATATCCTCAAAAAAACTGTCACTTGCAACCACATTACATCCGCTCAAATCAACAATCGCCCCGTCATCTCCGATATACTTGTTTTTAAACTGTCTTATAAAAAACTCTTCTTTCATTTATTTTTTAACTCCAGAGCCTTTAATTTTTCATAAATTTTAACAGCTTTATTTATCTCTTCTCCTGTCGCTTCTTTTCCAAAAGCTATAAAACCCTCTATTTTTGAAGGTTCATTTACAATATCTCCATTTTTATCAATAGGATTTATATGCACCTTAACCCAGTAATGTTTTCCGTCTTTTCTCTTATTAAGAATAACACCGCTCCAAGATTTTGCCTGTTTAATGGTTTCCCACATCCTTTTAAAAACCGCTTTTGGCATAAAAGGATGTCTTACAACAGAGTGAGGCTTTCCTATAAGCTCTTCTTTGCTATAAAGGGTAATATCTCTAAAAGCTTTAGAAACAAAAGTAATAATCCCCTTTTTATCAGTCCTTGTGATTAAAGTCGAATGTTTTATTCCGGCTTTTTCAAAATCGACTTCATCTTCAGCAGACAATAATTTCTCAAGCATAAATTACTCCTAAATTTTAAGAAATTATACAAAGTTTTTAAAGTTTAAATAACACTTTTTCTTCCCACTCTTTTAATTTAGGTTTAGATAAAAGCTCAGCCTTTCTCATTTTTCTATAAAGCATATCAGCTTGCGCCACTTCTCTTCTTGTAGGCTCTCTTCTTACAGCTATAAACCCTGCTATTTTATCAGGTTTATTATAAATAATTTCGCCTTTTTCATTAAGAGGGTCAATCTGAACCACAACCCAGTAATATTTTCCGTCTTTTCTTAAATTTTTAACAACTCCCTCCCAATGTTCTCCCTTTAAAATAGTATCCCACATCTCTTTAAAAGCCCCTTCTGGCATAAAAGGATGCCGAACAATAGAGTGAGGTTTTCCTATAAGCTCTTCTTTTGAATACTTTGTCATATCCCGGTACGCCTTTGAAGCAAAAGTAATAATTCCCTTTTTATCAGTCCTTGTGATTAAAGCCCTTGCATCAAGACCTTCTTCCGCAAAGGTAGCTTCAATTTCAAGGGGAGTTACATTAGGTTTTGCCGCCATCTTATCTCCTTAAAAAAAAGTACTTCCAAAATCTTGAATCGAAGGATTTTTATCACCATTTTGTAACATTTTTATATCAAACGCACTTGCTATTGTTTTTGGACATACCATTACACATTTCTGACAGTTTATGCAGTTATAAAGCCCGTTTTGTTTTGCAAGTTCTACTCTTTGCTGTTTATTGCTTTTATCTCTGCTGTCAAAAACAAACCTAAAATATTTTGTAAAAATAAAAGGTCCGGCAAAATTTTTATCATAATCAAGAGCCTCACACTCTGCATAACACGCCATACATAAAATACAGTCTGTCTGTTTGTCGTACTTTCTTAGTTCATCAGGAGTCTGAAGACATTCACCTTCGCACTCTTCACCTTCAAAATACAATTTATTTTTTTTATAAGAATCTTCTATATAACTATGGTCAATTACCAAATCTCTAACTACTTTACTTCTGTCTAAAGGTTCAATTATAAGCTCATTATTTTGAATTAACTCCCTAACTTTGCTTTTACAGGCTAAAACACTTCTATCATTGACTTTAACAGCACAAGTCCCACAAATACTACTCCTGCAAAAACTTCTGTATGCAATATCTCTTTTAAATCTATTTATTCTATCAAGAAGCTCTAAAACAGTCTCATCTTCTTTAAAATCCACTAAAAACTCTTCAAAATAAGTTTTATCTAAATTACCTCTTTTTATTAATAACCTCATCTAACATTACCTTTACTCTTTTTAAACCCTCTAAAGAAGAAGTTTTATAATCTAAAATAAGCTTTTGAAGCTCCTTTTTATCAAAGTTTTCATCTCTTTGCAAATAATATCCTATTAACTGTAAAAAATTTCTCGGATTATTACTAAAAACAGCTCTTTCAAAATCCACAAATTTAGCTCCATCTTTTGTTAAAAAGATATGATAATATCTACCAAGCTGTTTATGAAAAACACCTTTTTTATCTAAATAAAAAGCTCCTTCAAAAGCATTTTTCAATAAAATATAATAATCTTTAGTCCCTATTAAATCTTTTAACACTTTCCCTTCAATAAGTTCCATCACAAGATATCTTTTTCCTCTAAAAAGAGGTTTTGGAGCAAATTTACCATTTAAGAAGTTAAGTATTTCCCATTCTTTATCAATATTATAACTTTTAGACCATTTAAGAGCAGCCATTTGTCCATTTTCAAGTCGGACTTTATATACTTCTCCCCTATTGCCCTCTCCTATTTTACAAACAACATCATATCTTAACATTTTATCCTCTTAATATAAATTAAATATTAAAAAAGAAAAAAGAAGAATTAGAAGCTAAGTTTTACTTCTGTTTTATTTAAATTTAAAAACGCCTCTTCAGGAGTAGAACCGCAAGCTATATTAATAAGCTGAGTTATTTGGACAATTGGCTCATCATATCCATCCATCGCTTTATGACAAAGCGGACACGGAGTTGCAACAATATCTGCTCCAGCTTCTTTTGCACCATCAAGAGGTTTTATGGCAAGTCTCTCTTTTTGTTCAGGGTCTGTAAATCTTGCGTGATATCCACAACAAGTCTGTTCATTTTTATACCCATCAACCACTTCAACTCCAAGAGGTTTTAAAATTTCTTGAAGGACTGTCGGGTTTTCCGGGTCATCGAGTGCAACTTCATTTGGAGCAAGCACGTGACATCCGTAATAAGGAGCTATTTTAATTCCACTTAGTTTTCTTTTAATTCTTTTTTTATACTCATCCATTCCAATAAAATCTCTTATAAGATTTAACGTATGATAAATTTTAGCAGTACCTTTATACTCAAGCCCCTCCTCAGCTAAAATTTCATTAATTTTTTCTTTAAGTTCCGGGTTACTATCAAGTGCAAGCTTTGTTTTTGCAATAATCATATAACAAGTATTACAAGGAGTATATAAATCAACCCCTTTTTCTTCTGCTAAAGCAATATTTCTTGCATTTAATCCATATACTATTTTTTTGTTAGTCTCATCAATAACTCCCCCACCACAACAAGCGGCTCTTTCAAGAAGTATTCCCTCAACTCCCATTTTATTTAAAAAATCAGTTGTTATATCATAATTATGTATATCAGCACCTTGAAAACAACATCCAGGATAAATTCCTATTTTTTTCATTATAGTTCCTTTTCAAGTTTTTTAATAAAGTTTTGGAATTTTTTAATATCTTTAAACGGTTTAGGTCCAAATTCATCTTCACTCATACCTCTGCTTCTAAACTCAACTTCAAGTTTTTTAGTAATAGCTTCTCCTTTTTCGTCACCAAACGCAACTTCAGGTAAATGCCATTTATCAATTTGTCCTGTTTCATAAACAGTAGCAAACCAGAATTTAGCACGTCTTGTAGCAATATTTTCTTCTCCTGTATCTTTTGCTATTCTTCTAAGCTCTAAAATGTCGTCTCCAGGTTTTACGCCTTTAGGACATGCTGCAAGACACATTTGACATTGAACACACTCCCAAATTCCATGGTCTTCAGCAAGCTTTATTCTCTCTTCAACATCCATTCCGTCACGCGTATCCATTATAAACCTAAACACTTTTGTAAGTTGAAAAGGCCCTAAGTATTTTTCATCGCCCTCAAGTGCATTACACTGACCATAACACGCCATACACAAAATACAGTCGGTTTGTTTATCGTATCTTGCAAACTCTTCAGGAAGTACAAGTGATTCAACTTTATTGTTATCAGGCACAACTTTTGGATCCGGAACAAGATACGGTTTAACTTTTTTAAATTTTTCAAATGCTGGTTCTTGATCAACTACGAGGTCTCTGACTACCGGCAGGTGATGAAGTGGCTCAATTTTAATTACACCGTTTTTAATTTTGTCTTTTGCCTGAATTTTACAAGCAAGTCCTGCCCTACCGTTTATAATCATTGCACAGCTACCACAAATAGCACTTCTACAAAACGCCCTAAAAGTCAAAGTAGAATCAATTTTATCTTTAATATACATCAAAAGTTCAAGCACAGTTAAACTATCTTCAACCTCTACTTCAAAATCTTGCCAAAAAGATTCTTTTGTCTCAGGATTAAATCTTTTTATTTTTGCAGTGTATTTAATTTTTTCCATTTTCCATCCTTTAGACTTCTTTATTGTATCATAATTTTTTACAAAAAAGATAAATTTTATCTTTTTATAATTTTTTCTAAAATTTGTTATAATTACATTTAATCTCCCGGTAGCTCAGTTGGATAGAGCGTCGGATTCCTAATCCGAAGGTCGTGGGTTCAAGTCCCGC
>JAMOSM010000123.1 GCA_027063075.1 Nautiliaceae bacterium
CATTCTACAAGGTCCGCACCAAGGCGCCCAGAAATCTACTACTACTATTTTATTATTTTTTACGATATCTTCAAAATTCTCTCTTGTAATTTCTAATGCCATTATATCTCCTTAATTTTTTTATTTTATTATACACAAAATTTTTCGATTTATTCATTAACTGAGGCGGTTTTTTTAAATTTTAATGATAAAATAACAAAATGTATCGCCTGCCATATGATATATCTTTTTTTTCGCTGTTTAAACGGAGTGGAATACATACCAAAATTTAAGTTTCTATAATCTCTTTTGTTTTAGGTAACTTAAAAATAAAGATAAATCTCAAAGAGGATTTAAAAAATAAAAAAGCCCAAAAGGGCGGGGGATTAATGCTCTACATTATCATTAATATTTCTTACATCAAAAAGTGAATCTAAAATTGAGTAAATTGCGATACCAAGTCCAAAACATCCTATAATGACTAAAACTTCCATTGTATGAGGCGGAATGTATGCCCAAGGAGTAATTTCTGCTAAGTTATAAATTCCTGTAGCTTCAGGACCTTGACCAAATCTGTCACTCATTGGATAAATGTTACCTCCATAAATAAATGCTTGTCTCATTAAAAATGTTCCAATAATTGCACTTAGAGCACCTGCTAAAATAGCTCCCGGTTTTTTTGTTAAGAAAAGAACTAAAGGAAGTGCAATTCCTAAGATAATCCATCCCCAATACATCCAGCTAATAGGGCTTCCAGCAACAATTAATCTCATCCATTTCGGATCAACTACCATAAAGTTAATTACTTCGTAAATTGCTGCAAGAGCTATTAATGCAATTCCTATTTTTGCAGCTGTTTGAATCATTTCATTAAAGTAAGGTTTGTTTTTAAGTCCAAGAAATGCAAAAACAATTGCTCCGGCAATTCCAGTCAATGCACCGCTTATTAAGAAATAAATCCAAAGTTGTGGAATATCAGTCCAAAGATGTCTTGGTGTATTTAGATTAAATAAAAGTCCTTGGATATAAAATTCTGCAAGGTCTATAATAATTCCAAGAATTACTAAAATTCCAGCCACTTTTCTTGCAAGGTCTCTTTTGTTTGTAATAAGAAAATAAATTTCAATAAAAGTAAATGGAATATAAATTGAATAAAGTGGTAACATTAACCACATACCACTTTGTGGTTGAGGATTTAAAATCATCCAGTAAATATTAATTGGGTTACCCCAGTCGCTTGCGATTGAAATCATACCGCCAAGTGCCATTGCAATACCAAAAGTCATAAGCGCCGCTGCAACTTTTGGAGCGATTTTTACATGGAAAAGTTCAGCTAGTGCAGTTAAGAAAATAAGTGCGCTACCACCATAAAGCAAATATGTGTATTGAGTAACAAAAATACCCCAAGGTTCAGGCTTTTTTACTTCTTCTATATGTTCAAGGTGAAAAATCTGTTCTTTTAAAGCTTCTGCTATTGCCTTTAGATGTTCGCTGCTGCCTCCTGCTGCTGCTATAACATCGTGATTATTTACAAAAAGATGAAAAAATCTAAGTCCATAAAGTTGTATCCATCCTATTACTCCAATTGCTATTAATATATATGCTACAAGCATTGTCTTATTAAAAAGTAATTCTTTTAGGCTAACTTTTTTAATATTAAGCCCACAGCATTGTGTATATTGAGTGTTTGCTGCCATAATAGCTCCTTATGCTTTTTTCCACTCAGGTTTTTTAGCCTGAGCAGCTGCTTCATATTTAGGTTTAAACTCATCCCATTTATGTAATGTAATACCTTCTCCAAGAGTTCTTTTTCTAAACTCTACATCTTCCGGTGCAAGATAGAAAAGTTTTGGAAGGGTTCCTTCATTTTCTTTAAGAACGAAAAATTCTCTTTCTTTAAGAAGTTTTACAATATCAGAATCTTCATCTTCTAAATCACCAAATGTTCTAACTTTTGTAGGACATGTTGCACTACAAGCTGTAGTTCCGTATTCCTGAATTCTTCCATCACAGAATGTACATTTATCAACTGCGTGTCTTGTTTCATCGACAAATCTTGCCTCATAAGGACACGCTTCCATACAACCTTTACAGATAATACACATATCATAATCAACTTTTACTATTCCACCTTCTGCAAAGTGACTTGCCCCTGTTGGACAAACAGTTACACATGGTGCATCAATACAGTGGTTACATTGAGATGGGTAAAAGTTTAAAAAAACGTCTGCTAAAGTCTCTCCGCCTTCAACAATTCCTACCCAAATTCTTTGTTTATCAGCACCAAGCATTACTCCATTTTCGTCTTTACACGCTACTTCGCATGCTCTACAATCTATACAGTTTTGATATTCAAGTGCTATTGCATAGTTTGCCATGGCTTACACCTTTCTTATTTTTACAAAAGTTTCGTTCATACTGCTTGCTCCGATAAACGGATCAATTCTGTCTTCAGCAATCTGAGCCTGAGATACTCCATTGTCATATCCAAGAGTAAATAGTTTAGACTGGCTTCCAAGACCTGTTGCAATAAATATAGTGTCTTTTCTGATTCTTTTTGTAGGATATACTTTTCCTCTGACTTTATATCCTTGTCTGTTTGTAAGTTCTACTTCATCTTTGAATTTAACTCCAAGCTCAAGAGCTAACTCATCATTAATCCAGATATAGTTGTAATTCATTAAATCAAGCAGTAAATAGTTGTTTGGATGTGAGCTTTGAGTAAAATATCCGTGTCTTCCTATTACAAGTCTAACTTCGTTATTTTTTGGCTCTTCAAACATACTGTTGCGCCATTTAGGAAGGTCTGTAACAGTTTCGCTCTCTCCTGTTATAGGGTTTTTGAATTTTTTACCTGCAATATTTTTAAGCGAGAGTTTTATGAATTTACCTTTTTTAGGCACTATACAGTAATCTTCTGGAAGAGTACAGTATTTTTTGTATAGTTCGTAAATAAGAACGTTTTTATTAGGCACATCTTTTTTAAATACTTTTAAATGTTCGTCAATAAGTCCTGCTTCAATAGCTTTTTCAATTCCCGGCCAATAAACTCCGTATTCTTTTAGAATCTCAGCAGCTTTTTTGCCATAAAGCTCTTCCATAACCTCTTCATTAAATTCTTCTGGAGTTTTTTCATAAGCAGCACTTAGTTTAAATGTTGAAATATCAAGGTTGTCTTCTCCTGCCCATTCAAGAATAGCTTTTACAAGTTCTTCATCTTTTATATCGGCTTTTAATTTCTCTTCGTCTATTTCAAAATCATCTGTTAAATATTTAGCTAAATTAAAATCTTTTGGAAGTTCAACTCCAAGCTCGTCAGCATCCCACGTATATTTAAATGTAATAGCTGCTAAATCTTTTTCAACTTTTTCGCTAAGCTCTTTCATTATATTATAAAGAGGTTTTGTTTTATATAGAGGTTTTGCTGCTGCCCATCTACATCCTATCATAGGTTCTCTTAATGTTCCAAAGCTTTTTAGAGGTGAAGTTCTTTCAAGATATACAGTATCTGGTAAGATAACATCAGCATACATTGCAGTATCGTTTGGTAAAATATCAATTACTACAACTAAATCCATTGTATCAAACATTTTTTCAGTTTTTTCTCTACCAGGTACTGATTGAATTGGATTTTCTCTGTAAATAAACATTCCTCTAACCGGATATGCATTTTCTGGCAGTTTTTCGCCTTTTTTCCATTTAGTATTAATATCAAGTACTGTGTTTCTAAAAATCTGCCAGCTACCTTTTCCAGGGTTGATTAGCGGATATTCGCCTTTTGGAAGAAGGGCTAAATCAATTCTTGGTTTTGCATTATCATAAATAGGAAAATCTTCATATTCATATTTTTCAGCTTTTAAACCTCTGTTTAAAAGTACTCCACCAGGTCTATTAACACATCCGTGAAGTGCGTTAAAGATTGCTTGAGCACGTCTGAATTCAAAATCTTGAAAATACCAAGTAGATTTTCTGCTTCTGTAACAGTTTGCAGCACCTTGATATTTTTCTGCCGCTTCAGCAAACTCTTCAGTAATTCTTCTTATTGTATCAGCAGGAATTTCAGTAATTTTACTTGCCCACTCAGGTGTATATTTACTACCTTCACCGGTTGTGAAATATGCTTCAAGTTCTTCAAGTCCGTTGGCATATTTTGATAAATATTCTGATTTATAAGGTGTTTTGTGAAGTCCGCTGTTAATTGTATGGTTAATCATTGCAAGCATAAGAGCTAAGTCTGTTCCGGGCTTTATTGGAATAAACTCGTCTGCCTGAGCGGCTGTGTTTGTATATCTTACATCAACATAAACAACTTTAGCACCTCTTTTGTGTGTTTTTCTAAATAGGTCTAACGTATCTGGAGTAACAATTGCCTCAGCTCTGTTTGCTCCAAGCATTAAAACATATTTACTCTTTTCAAAATCAGCACTTCCCCAGCTGCCGTAAATTAATTTGTTTGCAATAAATGCTGGTGCAAAACAGGTTGTGAAGTGGTCTACGAAGTTATTACTTCCTACTCCGTCTTTAAATGTGGCAAAAAGCGGCTCTTCTGCCCCGGCTCCCGCACCAAAAGCTATTGCACTTCTGTTGTCTTTTTCTTCATCAAGAATTTTTACCATCTTTTCTCTTATGTATTCATATGCTTCTTCCCACGTTACTTCTTTAAATTTACCTTCTCCTCTTTTGCCTACTCTAATCATAGGCCCTTTTAGTCTGTCAGGGTCGTAAGCTGCCGCAATTCCGGCATTTCCTCTTGCACACGCAAAGTTTCTGCTTTTTGTAAATAGAGGGTTTGGGTCAAGCTTTGTGATTTTTCCATTAACGTTTCTTGCAATAAATCCGCACATATTAACACACATTCCACAAAAAGTAGGCGTGTATTTTGCGTTTTTAATTTCCTCTTCTTTTTTCATTTTAGCATTTTCTGCATCCTCATATGGACTTAGAGCAAATGCAGAAGTAGATGCTAAAGATACTCCTGCAGCAACTCCTGCAGAACCTTTTAGAAAACTTCTTCTTTTTAAGTCTATTATTTCAGACATCTACTCTCCTTTTTTGAAATTACAATGAATTATATTAAATTAAAGTTAAAAATCAAGCCCAAAAAGGGCTTATAAGAAAAAATTATTATTAGAAGTTGTATCTAATATAAGCTCTTATATCTTTTGCGTCTTTTATAGCTGTTTGCATATTGTCTACATCTACAGGAGTTCCATCATCTCCAAAGAATGCATTACTTCCAGTGTAGTCGTATTTTATGATAGTTGCTCTAACTCCCCAAGTTAAATGAGGAATAATTACTCCGTTATAATATACTTCATAAGCTTTACCTCTAACAGCTGCAATACTTCCAATTAGAGTATCTTCTGCGTATGTCATACTTCTGTAGTATTTGCTTCCTTTTATGAAGTTAAAGCCCCATCTTCCATCATCGCCAGCTGGCATATCAGCACCAATCCACCAAGAAGTTCCTGTTTTACTATCATCGCTTCCAAGCATGTTATTATTATGAGGAATAGTTTTAGAGAGTGCAAAAGAGATAAATGCATTTGTATCATCTAAATAATCATTTATTCCATCTCCAATTCCAGCAGCTTTAAATACTGCGTTAAATCCAAAATAATCTCCTGCATCTTTCATAGTATCTGGCTTTTTATCTTTATCAGTATCATACATACCTTTTACATTCCAAGCTTTTACAGTCTCAGTCCATAAGGCGTATTGCCCATCATCATATGGAACAAAAATCATTCCAAAAAAGTCATTAATTTTTAAACTATCATCTTTATCATATGGATATTGAGTGAATTTTCCACTATTTGGAGAATATCCTCTTCCAGCGCAGAATTTAAGCCAAGTTCCCCATTCTTCAAATTTTTCTGACTTTTGAGCAAAAAAATCATTTTTTATTTGAAGGCTCATTCCGTCAAATTCAAGGTTAATTAAGTGAGCAAGTGGAGAATTTGCATGTTCATCTCCTGCACGAAAATGAGCTGGATATCCTTCAGTTGCAGGTCTTCTTCCTGCACTAAACATAAATTCATTATTTTCACCAAAATAGTAGTTGAAAAATGCCTGAGATACTCTTAAAGATGTATCATCTGGCGTTTCGTTTGCTGTCCAGTTAGAGTTATCGTATCCAAGAGTTTGCATTGCGCTATTTACAGGTTTTCCATCCATTCCATAGATGTTGTTTGCTTCAATTTGAAGTGTTGCTTTTAGATTATCGCTTGGTTTTGCAACTGCTGTTAGTCTAACTCTATTTGATAAAATATTGTTTGCTTTTTTATTACCATTTGTTAGTTTATAGTTAATAATATCAATGCTTGAACGAAGGTCATAACTCCAAAATAAATGGTTATTCGCTGCAATAGGATTTACTTTTTTTTTGGTTTGAAATAGCCATTTGTTTTAATTGCTGTACCTGTTTTTCAAGTTGTTTGATTTTTGCTTCTAAATCAGCTGAAGTTGATTGTGCGAATAAAGCACCTACTGCTAATGCAGAAATAGCTAATTTTTTCATATTTTACTCCTTAAGTTTTTTTTGATGAATGAAAGAAAAAGAGGGGAAGATTAAGAACAACCTGCCGGAATTTTACCTTCCATAATTCCTACTAAAAAGTCTTCAAGGTCTTTTAATTTCCCTTTTTTTATGATTTTTTCAATACCTTTTGCTGCTTTTGGATCTATTTGTTTAGCTTTTTCAATAAGAGGTTTTCCGTTGTCTTTAAAAAGAGCTTTTAGTTCATCTACGTTACTTACTCCAAGTGCTTTTATAAACTGAGTCGATTTAAGATGTGCTTTTCTTTTTACATACTTATTATAGTATTTAAACCCTTTGTTATAATCAGCCATTGCAACGCTTACACTAAGACCTGCAACTACAGCTGCTCCTACTAATAGTTTTGCTAGTTTCATATATTCTCCTTTAACTTATTTTTAATAACTTCAAATTATATCCCGTTTATTCTTAAATTTTCCTTAAATTAATAAAAATTTAATTACAACCTGGTGGAATTTCTCCATTAAACACACATTTTAAAAAAATGCTGAATTCCTTTAGCAACTTTTTTTGTAATTTCTTTGCTTTTGATAACTTCATCTATTTTTGGATTTTATTTTTCTTGCAAGCAGTCTGGCTTTCATCTTCCCTTCTTTAGTGAGTGAATTTTCATTCATCAAGATAATTATAACTCTACAAAACTTAAACTTTTCTTAATATAAGAAAAATTTATGATATAATTTTATAAAAAAGGAATTTGAATGAAAAAAGAAAAAGCATATGTCTTGCTTGCTAAACAAGAAGGCATATCAAATAGAAAAGCAAAAGAGCTAATAGACAGGGGGCTTGTCTA
>JAMOSM010000124.1 GCA_027063075.1 Nautiliaceae bacterium
CCCTATTCTTGTAAGGGCATCACCAAAAATCGCTCCTCTTGCATGACCTATATGAAGAGGTCCTGTCGGATTTGCAGAAATATATTCAAGAAGTATTTTCTCTTTTTTGCTTCCTTTACTAAAAGCTTCTTTTTCTTCAATTACACGGCTTGCAAATTCATCTAAAAATTTATCGCTAAGCTTTATATTTACAAAACCGCTAAGTGCTTCAACACTCTCAAACTCTTCACAGTTTCCAAGCTTTTCACACAGATTTTTAGCAAATTCAACAGGATTTTGTCTGTTTATTTTTGCATATTTAAAAACAGGCACTGCAAAATGACCAAACTTTTTCTCTCTTGGTTTTTGAATTGGAGGATGTTCGTTTAGATGTTCTTTTAAAATATCACTTACTCTTTTTTTCATTTATTTCCTTTCCAATACTCTATAAATTTGTCTATATCGTATTTTGACGTTTTAATTAAACTTGCAATAGCCACTGAAGTTAAAAATTTTTTAGCTTCATTAAAATCTTCATTAATAAGCAGATAATCATACTCAGGGATTTTTTTCATTTCGTGCAAAGCGTTTATCATCCTTACCTTTATACTCTCTTCAGTTTCAGTTCCTCTTTTTTCAAGCCTCTCAATTAACGTTTTTTTGTCTTTTGTAGTTACAAAAACACTTGTTACCACATCAGGATATGCACGTCTGACAGCTTCATGCCCTTGAACATCAATATCTAAAAATACAATTTTTCCTTCCTCAAGGGCTTTATTTATCTGTATTTTACTTGTTCCATAAAAATTTCCATGCACCTCAGCCCATTCAAGAAAATACCCTTTTTCTACATCTTCTAAAAACTCCTCTTTACTTACAAAAAAATAATCAACCCCATCTCTTTCACCCTCTCTTTTCGGACGAGTTGTTGTTGAGATACTAAAATAAGCCTTATCTCCAAGTTCAGAGCAAACTTCTCTTGCAAGAGAAGTCTTACCACTTCCACTTGGACCTGAAACTACAACGATACTTCCTTTTACTTTCATATAATTCATATTATCCTCCAAAATCAATTGTGATTGTTATTTTTGCCTTTGCTTTTTTTAATTCCTCCCAGTTAATATTTAAAATATCGCCAAGGGCTTTTTCAATATCTTCGTTTTTTATCTCTTTTTTTATCTCTTTAATTTCACTCTCTCCTAAAGCCTTAGCTACTTCTTCTTCACTTAAGTTATCGAGTTCATCTAATTCAATTTCATTCTCACTTTCTTCATTTTTAGTATCTTGCGAATTATCGATTTTCTCCAAAGAATCAGTCTCTTCTAAAGAATGCTCATTAAATTCATCATCAACAATATCCACATCAAAAGCTTCATTTTCATTATCTTTTATCTGAATTTCATCTTTAATTTCATTATCAGCAGTTTCATTCTCATCTTCTAAATCAAAATCAATATTTTCTGTACTAACTTCATCGTCCTTATCAGTTTCATCTAAATTCTCAAAATTCTCATCTAAAACATCAACGGCAACATCTTCATCAACATCTTCTTTTAAATCAATTTCATCTTCTAATGCTTTTTCTTCTAACATATCATCAGTATCTACATTATTATCTAAAAGCTCATCTTCGCTAATTTCAAAATTATCATTATCAAGTTCATCAAAACTGTCTAATTCATTTAAATCCTCAATATCCAAATTATCATTAAAATCATCTAATTCAAATTCTTCTTCTTTGTCATTTAAGTGATCTAAAAGTTCAATTAAATCCGTAGGTAAAAAAGGCTTTGTAAGATACTTATCAAACCCTAATATTCTCTCCTCATTTTTAGAGTGGATTAAAATAAATTTAGCATCTTTATATACTTCTTTTAAAGTAGTTAAAAGCTCATCGGAATAAATTTCACTGTCTATAAAAACCGCTTCAAAATCCCCTTCAGGAATAAAATTGCTATCACCTACTTCAACCTCATCTCCTCTTTTTTCCGCACTTAATTTAAAAAGCTTCTGTATTGTTACATTGTCGCTTAAAAGTAGTATCTTCATTGCAATGCCTTGTTTTTTTATATAATTATATTAAAAAAGGAGCTTTTTTGAAAAAATTACTCTTTATATTAGCCTTTATTACATCACTTTTAGCAAAAGAAGTCTATTTTATGCCAATGGATGGAAGTTTAGCTGAAAAAAGACTCTTTGAACTATTCTCACACGCCCACAGACAGATAAAAATAACAATCTACACATTTACAAACAGAAAACTCGCCCGCGCTTTAAAAATCGCAGCAAAAAAAGGAGTAAAAATTACAATTATCGCAGACAAAAAAGAATCAAAATATAAATATAGCGTAATACCTAACCTTGCGACCATAAAAAATATAGAAATTTTACTTCTTAGTGGAAAAAGCTATAAAAACGGGGATAAAGCCAAAATGCACGTAAAAATGAGTATTGTTGATAATAAATATTTAATAATCGGAAGTGCAAATTATTCATACAGCGCGTTTTATAAAAACTATGAATATATTTTAATCGAAAAAGAGAAAGAGTTAATAGGAGCATTTGAGAGTTTTTTTGAAAAACTAAAACACATATCAACCCCCTACCGCCTTAGATAAAATGCAAAACCATTTTAAAAGCCTCTTTTATCTCCCTTTCAAATACCACCATCATACTCCCGATTATTGCCATTAAAACCAAAAAAGAGATAAAAATTTTTATAGGAAATCCTACAACCAGCAGGTTAAACTGAGGCATTGTTTTCATAATCATCCCAAAAATAATATCACTCATAAGTGAAATTGCAAGAATCGGAAAAGCAAGAGCCACCCCTATTAAAAAATATTTTCCCATATAAACTACAAAATATTCATAAATATTGTGATAATTAAAAAAAGCTCCAAACGGCAGTTGCTCCATAAGATGACTTAGCATCAGTATTTCAAAATGGTCTCCTCCTAAAGAGAGAAAAATCAAAATCGCCATCCAGTTGAATAACTGAGAAAGAATGGTAGATTGGGTTCCAAAGTTTGGATCTATTATGTTTGCCATAGTAAATCCCATTACAAAACTTATCTGCTCAGCCGCATATTTTAAAATATCAAAAATCAGCTGCAAAGCCATACCCACAAAAAAAGCAAAAGCAATTTCATTAAAAATTGCAAGCATTAAATTAATTAAATTAATCTCAAAACTCACCTTTGGCACAATGGGAAAAAACAAAATACTCATCCAAAAAGCAAGCGCGGCTTTAGCACTCATTGGAATATTTACATAGTTAAAAAAAGGTAAAAATGAAAAAAAAGAAGAAACTCTTATAAATAAAAGCAAAAAAGTAATTACATTTTTATCACTTAAAAGTGCATTTATTCCCAACTAATAAGCCTTTTATCCTTTAAAATAAATTTTTTATCAAATTTTTTTGCAATTTCTAAATCGTGAGTTACTGTAATTAAAGCAGCATTTTTTTCATCACAATATTCAAACAATACATCTATTACTTCATTTGCGTTTTCTTTATCAAGATTTCCTGTAGGCTCATCTGCAAATATAATTTTAGGTCTTTTAGTAAGAACCCTTGCAATACTAACCCTTTGCTGCTGACCGCCTGAGAGGGTCTGAATGTTTTGATTTATTACATCTTTTATTTTTAGTCTTTCTAAAAGATTCTCATCAATTTCAGTTCCAGCAAGCAAAGCAGCCGCTTTTAAGTTTTCAAGAGCTGTAAATGTATTAAAAAGGTAATGAAACTGAAAAATAATACCAAACTCTTTTCTTCTTATCTCAATTAACTCTTTCTCTTTTAAAGAATAAATCTCTTTATCTTCATAAAAAACCTCTCCGCTTTGAGGTTTTAAAAAAGTGGACAAAATATGAAGAAGGGTCGATTTTCCACTTCCGCTGCTTCCTATAATTGCAATTTTCTCTTTTTTATCAACTTCTAAATTCACATCTTTAAACAGTTCATAATCAAAAGAGTGAGAAATATTTAAAGTTTTTAGCATAAAAACCGCCCCTACAGACCTACAGATAGCTTATAAAAACTATAAGCATATCTATAAGCCTGTGTTGTCGTTTGCTCTTTTTGAGCTTTACTGCTACAGCTATTCCTATAATGAAATTCGCCTGCACTTTTAAACTTTATCGGATTGCATATCTTCCACATATAACTAATTAACCATTTAAACGATTTTTTAAAAGCAACTTTTATATGATTTACCGCTCCATTTAAATCGGCATTCCATACTCTATTAAGAATTTTATCCTTAAATAACCCTCTTTTAGTTCGCACACCATTTTGTGCATTAACCAATTTTGCCTTTACATTTAAAACCTCTTCTGTTATGCAAGAAGTTTTAGATGTATAGGCTTCATCTATTTTTATTACTTTTATCCCTCTATCAACTGCCTTCTCTTCAATGTAATGGATTAGTTGAATAAAGGGAATTTGGAAAAAGTTTTGTTTTGTAGATTTTCTCAACTTACACTCTCCATTGTTTTTAAGTGAAGATATTATAATTGATAAGATTAGAGTATCTACCTTGTTTTTGATTAAGTAGTTAATTATTTCTTTTGAGATTTTATGAAATGTAGTTTTAAAATAGTCGTTTCTTTTTTGAATAATAAAAGTTTTTAATTTTTTTAAATACATTCCTCTTTTAGTGTAGTTCTTTGGAATTTTTATTCCTTTTTTTGTTGTTCTCCATTCTATAATTTCCCCTACTATAGATTTATTTAATTTTGAGATGAGTTTATTGTATCTATAATTTTTATATTTAAAGGGTTTTCCATCTATAATTATCGATGGAGTTTTTTTATCATCTACAAATAAAGAAACTAAATTGTTTATTCCTATGTCTATTGAAGCTATTTTATTTGTTTGATAATTGATTTTAGATATTTGTTCTTCATAAGTAAATTGTAAATATATTTCATTGTTTTTATAAATAACTTGCAAAGATTTTAACTTTTTTGAATTTAGATAATCATATTTCTCTTTTGGAAAATAGATATATCTCATTTTTCTATATAAATTAACTCCAAGTAGATTTTTCTTTTTTAAACTCCAACTTACATAATTATCAAGTGGAATTGAGTAATTATATAGTTTTGATAGTTTTTTTGTTTTTGGAAGATTTGGTAAACCTCTGAATTTAGAGGGATTTTTTTCATACTCTTTTAGAGCTTTAAAATAGTTTGAAAAGTCTTTTTTTAATCTTTTTAAAATCTCTACTAAATTATGGACTTTTAGTTCTTTCCCAAGTGAAATTAATTCTTGATACAACTTATTATCTTTATACTTTTCTTTAATATAAACAATTATATCTTGTTTGTTTTTACTTCCTTTTGTATTGCTTACACAAGCCCTAACTACTTGATAGTCAAGAAAATATTTATAATCTTTATTATTTGATTTAAAAAGATTGATTGTTAAAATAGTTAAAATATTTTGCCAATGTCTATATTTGTAAATATAGTTTATAAAAAAGTTTTTGTCTTTTTGTGATTTTATTCTAATTTCAAATGTCTTCATTTTTCAAGCTCTTTTATTATCTTATCCTTTATATCTAAGAAATTAATAATTTTAACTATATAAATTTATCTTTTGAATTGTTTTCAAATTTTATCTTTTTATCTAAAAATTCTTTTAATTGCTCTTCAGAAGAGTATCTATGATTACCTTTACTTCTAATTGGTTTTAATATCCCTTTTTTATCCCAATCTCTTAATGTTTGAATTGAAACTCCTACTTTCTTTGCAAAATCTCCTATTGAATACAATAATATTTTCCCTTTTTTTAAATTTTATTAATTTTTCTATGATTTAGTCAATAGATTTTTATATATTCTTATAGATATTGCTTAACTGTTCTTAACTTTTTTTTAAGAAATTCTATCAAAAAAAATCAATTAAATAAAATTAAAAACCGAGTCAGAGAGCATTCCTATACTAAAAAGAAAAAGGAGAGATTACTCTCCTAAAGCTTTAGCTACCTCATCAGCCATATTACAAGCGTTTTTAACAAGACCTTCACCAACTTCAAATCTAATAAAATCAACAAGTTTAGCTTCTCCGCCTGCAGCTTTTGCAGCTTTACTTAAAGCTTCAGCTACGCTTTCTTTTTTCTCAGCTTTTACATATTCTTGTTCAGTTAAACACACTTCTTGGAAGTATTTTTTAATTTTACCAGGGATAATTTTTTCAATTACGTTTTCTGGTTTTCCTTCTTTTAATAATTGAGCTTTAGCAATTTCTTTTTCTTTTTCAATTACATCCGCAGGAACACTCTCAGGGTTTAGATACATAGGTTTCATAGCCGCTATATGCATAGCAATATCTTTTAATGTATCTTTAATAGCTTCGCAAGTTTCAGGTTTGTCACAAACAGCCGCTACAAGTACGCCAACTTTTCCGCCTGCGTGGATATATCCGTTTACAATTCCGTTTTCCGGAGCTTTAATTGTTGCCATTCTTCTAACAACGATATTTTCACCGATTTTTGCAATCTTAACTTTAAGCTCTTCTTCAAAAGTTCCATTCCCAAAAGGAGTTTTCATTAAAGTATCAACATCAGTTATATCATTTACGTTGATTGTTTTTACAATCTCTTTTGTAAATTCAATAAACTCATCAGTTTTTGCAACAAAGTCAGTTTCGCAGTTAACTTCTACGATACTTCCAACTTTGTAATCAGGTGTTATATAAATTTCAACTCTTCCCTCAGCCGCATTTCTGTCAGCTTTTTTAGCAGCTTTTGCAAGACCTTTTTTTCTTAAAATCTCAAGTGCTTTTTCTTCATCTCCATTTGCTTCTACAAGAGCTTTTTTACAGTCCATCATTCCAGCGCCAGTTTTTTCTCTTAGCGCTTTTACCATTGCTGCAGTAATTGCCGCCATATTACGCCTCCTCTTTTTTAGCTTTGATTTCTTCAATTTCTTCAGCTATTTCTTCTTCAGTTTTTGCTTCTTCAGCAGCTTCTTCTTTAATTTCTTTAATTTCATTTTCAATCTCTTCTTCACTCACAGGCGCCTCTTCAGCCGCACTCTCAGCCATTTCTTTACCTTCAATAATCGCATCAGCCATTGTTTTACAGAAAAGATTTACACTTCTAATTGCATCGTCGTTTCCTGGAATCGGATAATCAATTAAATCCGGATCACAGTTTGTATCAACAGGTGCAACAATTGGAATACCAAGTTTGTTTGCTTCAGCAACTGCGATTTTCTCTTTTACAGTATCAATAATAAATAGCATATCAGGAAGTTTTTTCATATGTCTGATACCGCCGAGAACTTTTTCAAGTTTAGCTCTTCTTCTTTCAAGAATTAATCTTTCT
>JAMOSM010000125.1 GCA_027063075.1 Nautiliaceae bacterium
ATATAGCTTCCAAAAGAGATATCCGAAAAAGTTGATGGGGTTTGAGAAAGAGTTGCGGCAAAGACGGTTCCAAACTCTGCTATTGTTTCTTTAAACCCTGGAGTATTGATATTGGCTATATTGTCTCCTACGATGTCAATTTCGTTTTGAAAACTCATAGCCCCTGCAACTCCGTTGTAAAAAGAGATACTCATTTTTTATCCTTGCCACTCGTAAATTTCTTTAATAGAATCAAAAGGATAATAAGAACTTCCAAGTTTTGCATATGCACTGCCCTTTTCAAAACGTATCGATTCAATTGGATACGCTCCAAGAGCCGTTTGGTGTTTGCTTCCTTCAGGAGATGTGTAAGTTGCCGTGACTTCATATGTATCACTTGCTACTCTTTGTCCGTTTTCGTCTGTTAAATCCCACTCAAAGCTTAAAATTCCTTTTGTATGTGCGTTAAGAGGGAAAGTTTTTATAATATTTCCGTTTTTGTCTTTGATTTCAACTTTCCCGCTTGTGATGTTATCTCCAAAATAAAGTTCAAAATCTTTATATGTATCTTCATCTGTTACATTTAAATATCTAATTCCCGTATCTCCTATTTTTCCAATGGCACTTATTGCGCTAAGCTCGGAATTTGTATTTAAAGTATTTGCTAAATTATCAAGTGTAGTTTGCATATTTTCATTCATTTCCATTGTGGATAGATATGCTGTTTGTTCAAGCATTTTATCTGTATCCATAGGGTCTGTTGGGTCTTGCATTTGAAGCTGGGTTAAAAAAAGTTTCATAAATGCATCTTTATCAAGCTGTGAATTTGGGTTGTAGATTAAATCATTACTTGTTGTAGTGCTTGCTGGATTAATGGTGTTTATAGCCATATTAAACCTTTTTTTTTAATTTTAAGCAAATTTTATTCCTTAAGCGTATGTATAAGGAATTTCTATTAAAAAGCTGTTTTCGTCTTCTTTTTTAGTAAATTTTTCTTGATTTTGTCTGTATTGCTGTTTTTGTTGGTTTTGCTGGTTTGAGTTAAAACTCATATTAACCTCACTGTATCCCATATTTATTAATACGTTTTTTAATTCGTTTTGATTTGTATTAAAAAAGTGTATTGTTGAAGTATTGTTTGAATTTATATGAATTTGAAGATTTTCACCTCTGTGGATTAAAGTAAGCTCTACTTTTCCAAGCTCTTTTGGATGAAGTTCTATTGAAACTTTTGAAACAGGGGGTTTATAGTTTTGAATGCTTTCTTTTAGATATGTAGCAAATTTTTTTATACTCTCTTTTGCCTTAATAATTTGATGTTTTATTTCCGGTTGAATAATGGAGGTCTGAGGTTCCGGGGCTGAATGCTGTATTTGGGAAGTTTTAGGCTTTTTTTGTGATAAAAGGGTATTTAAGCTGATTTCTGGAGTGCTTTTTTCTTTTTCGTTATTAAATATAATTTCTTTTTCAAAAGAATTTTCTGTTTTTAGAGGGGTAAAAAGAGGTTTTGTTTTAGGATGGGTAGTTTTGATATTTTTGTTTTCTGTATGTGTAATTTCTGATTTTTCCTGATTATTAAATAGTTTTGTTAGTATCTGTGGGATTTTCTCTTTTTTTTCTGTTTTTTTTAGGGAGTTTTTTAAAGAGGTTGAGGTTGTTAATATGTTTTCTGTTGGTATTTGGTTTTTTTTATCTTCTTTAAGGGAAGATTTTTTTGAAACAGTCTCTTTTTTAATGACTTTTGCAATAATTTTTGTTATGTTTAAATCTTTTTTTTGGGCAAAAGTTATTAGCTCTTTTAAAGGTGAAATATTTTTTATTGTTTTTATTTCTTCGTTTGTAATTTTAAATTCTTTAAGTGATGTTTTGCTTAAAATCTCTTTTTTTACTAAATTTAGTATCTTTTCTTTATTTGATGTTTCTTTTGGGTTAAAAACAGATGGATTTGATATGATGTTTAAACTTTGGGTTTGCGGTATTTCCTGGCTTAAAGTATTTAAGATTTTTTTTATTTTCTCTTTTTTTGTTTTTTTTGGAGTTAAATTGGTATTTTTTTCTAAGTCTATTTTTGTATCTTTTTGTATGTTTATGCTGTTTAAATTTTCAAAAAGTATTTTTTGAATATCGGGAGGTTCTTTTTTTATTATTTTTATTATCTCTTCTTTTGAAATTTTTAATTCTTTTAAAATACTCTGGAATTCTTCCGGAGCGTTTTTTAATAATGACAGTAAAAAATTTTCCTTTAGTTTTGGGGTTTTTATATTTTTAGAAATATCCGTTAATAAAACCTCTTTTACCATTAAGAGCCTTTTTTGTATTTTAAGCAATAATCATTCCTATTTATTTGGATATAATTTCAAAAATTTTTTAAAGGCATTTTATGAAAAACATTAGAAATATAGCAGTTATTGCTCACGTCGATCACGGAAAAACTACTCTGGTTGACGAACTTTTAAAACAGTCAGGAACTCTTGAGAGCAGAAAAGAACTTGGTGAGAGAGTAATGGACAGTAATGATTTAGAAAAAGAAAGAGGAATTACAATTCTTTCTAAAAATACTGCAATTAAGTGGAAAGATTATAAAATCAACATCATAGATACCCCGGGACACAGTGATTTTGGAGGAGAAGTTGAGAGGGTATTAAAAATGGTAGATGGGGTTTTGCTTTTAGTTGATGCGCAAGAGGGGGTTATGCCTCAGACTAAATTTGTTGTAAAAAAAGCTTTGTCTTTAGGATTAAAACCTATTCTTGTTGTCAATAAAATAGACAAACCTGCGGCTGAACCTGACAGGGTAGTTGATGAGGTTTTTGATTTGTTTGTAAGTATGGGAGCAAATGAAGACCAGTTAGATTTTCCGATAATTTATGCGGCTGCAAAAAACGGGATTGCAAAGTGGGACCTTGAAGATGATAATGAGGATATGACTCCTATTTTTGAAGCTATTACAAAATATATTCCGGCACCTACAGGAGATAAAGAAAAACCACTTCAAATGCAAGTTTTTACGCTTGATTATGATAATTATGTGGGAAGAATAGGAATCGCAAGAATTTTTAACGGACGTATTAAAAAAGGAGACAGTGTAACACTTGTAAAAGCAGATGGAGAAAAAATTAACGGAAGGGTTACTAAACTTCTTGGATTTTTAGGGCTTGACAGGATTGAAATTGATGAAGCGAGTGCTGGTGATATTGTGGCTGTTGCCGGATTTGATGCGCTTGATGTTGGAGATACCATTGCAGATAAAGACAATCCTGTAGGACTTGACCCACTACATATTGAAGAGCCTACAATCAGCGTAATTATGAGTGTAAATGATTCTCCGCTTGCCGGGACTGAAGGTAAAAATGTAACAGCTCCAAAACTAAGAGATAGACTCTTTAAAGAGATGGAGACAAACATTGCTATGAAAATAGAAGAGCTTGGTGAAGGGAAATTTAAAGTAAGTGGAAGAGGTGAGCTTCAAATTGCAATTTTGGCTGAAAATCTTAGAAGAGAAGATTTTGAGTTTTCTTTATCAAGACCTGAGGTTATTATTAAAGAGGAAAACGGCGTAAAACTTGAGCCTTATGAATATGTTGTAGTAGATGTTCCCGATGAATACAGCGGTGCGGTTATAGAAAAGCTTGGAACACGTGGCGGAATTATGAAAAATATGATGCCTTTGAGTGACGGAACTACAAGAATCGAATTTGAAATGCCAGCACGCGGACTTATCGGATATAGGGGTGAGTTTATGACAGATACTAAAGGTGAGGGAGTGCTTAACAGCTCATTTTTAGAATTCCGTCCGGCAACTACTAAGCCATACACTAGAAAAAACGGGGCGCTTATTTCAATGGAAAATGGAGTGGCAACTGGGTATGCGATTTTTAACCTGCAAGAGAGAGGTAAAATGTTTATAAAACCGGGAGATAAAGTTTATAACGGTATGATTGTAGGAGAACATAGCAGAAGCAATGACCTTGAAGTTAATCCGATAAGAGGTAAAAACTTAACAAATGTTAGGGCAAGCGGAAGCGATGAGGCTATTAAACTTGTGCCGCCTGTTGAAATGACTCTTGAAAAGGCACTTGAGTGGATAGAAGATGATGAGCTTGTAGAAGTTACTCCAAAATCAATCCGTGTAAGAAAAAAATATCTTGACCCGGCTGAGAGAAAGAGAATGAGCAGAAATAAAAATAAATAATACTTTTTTTCTCCCTTTTTCTTATAAGATTTCCTTATAATCCATTGATTATCATTAAGTTTTTGTTAAAATTCATCTCAAAAAAGGAGCGGTATGAAAAAACTTCTTTTCATTTCAGCCGCTTTGTCGAGTTTATTGCTGGCAAAAGAAATTGATTTTAATACGGCGCTTAAAGAAGCGCTTAAAAACAATCTTGAATTAAAAGCAAAAAAGCTTAATATCGACAAAGCTCAGGCTCAGCTTAAAGAGGCAAAAGGATATGACTGGGGGAAACTTATCTTTTCTGAAGAAATAAGTAGAACTAATAACGCAATGTATGTTTTTGGTATGAAACTTGAGAGCAGGGAAGCTACATTTAAGGATTTCGGTTTTGCAGATTTTTTAGCAAAAATGCCTGGATTGATGAGAGGAACCGTATCGGGTGCGCAGGTTTTAGCAATTGAGCCAAAAGATTTAAATTATCCAGATGCAAGAACAAACTTTAAGACAAAGTTTGTATATGAAGTTCCGCTTTTTACAGGATTTAAACTTAAATACGCAAAAGAGATGGCAAAACTTCAGGTTTTAGCAAACAAATTTAAATACTCAAGCGATAAAAATGCTTTAGGTGTTGAAGTATTAAAAGCATATAACGGTGCGGTTGCTGCAAAATATTTTATAAGTGCTTTAAAAAAAGCAAAAGAGACTACTACTGCGTTTTTAAAAATGGTAAAAGCATTTTACGATAACGGAATGGCTACAAAAACAGAGCTTCTTGAAGTTAAAAAAAGAGATGCCGAAGTTAATGCTATGCTTATTGAAGCTAAAAATAAATATGATTTAGCCCTTAGTTATCTTAGGTTTTTAACAGATGACAATACAATTACCGGAGTTGGTAATTTTCAGACATTAATTCCCGAAAATGCTTCTGTAGATGAACTTATAAAAATAGCGCTTAACAACAGGGGCGATTTAAAATGGATGGAAAAAAATGTTGAGACAATGCAGGCAAAAGTAAAATTTGAAAAATCTGCAAAATATCCTATGGTAGGGGCTCATATTGAATATGGATGGAATGATGACACTCCTACTATCTCGGGTGATAAAGACTATTATCTTTTAGCGGCTGGAATGAATTGGAATATTTTTGACAAATCTCGCGATGCTAAAATTGAAAAAAGCAAAATTGATGCAATGCAAACGGGGTATTATTATAAATATATGAAAAAGGGTGTAGCACTTCAGGTTAGACAAAAATATCTTGAATATAAAGCTAAAAAGGCTATTGTAAAAGAAAAACTAACAAACAAAGAATTAGCAGAAGAGATACTCAAAAAATATACGTTTATGTATAAACAGGGAATGATTTCTATGCCAATTCTTTTAATGAAAGAGGCAGAGGCAAGAAAAGCAAGAGCTGAGCTTATAAAAGCCAAATTTGATGAAGCAATGGCGGCGGCAGAACTTAAAAAAGCTTTAGGAGATTTAGTAAAGGAGAGTAAATGAAAAAATTAGTAGCGCTGACACTGAGTATTGCATCGCTTTTTGCATTTGAATATGCAACAGTTAAAAAGGAAAAAATCAAAATTACAAAAGATTATGTGGCAAACATCTATTCGCCAAAGCAGGTAATGGTTGCAACAAGACTTATGGGATATGTAAAATCAATCCCTGTTGAAGAGGGTGATGTTGTAAAAAAAGGCGATTTGCTTTTTGAAGTAGACCCAGCAGATATCTATTCTATGTTAAATCAGGCAAGGGGAGCAGTACTTCAGGCAAAAAGTGGAGTTTTAATGGCTGAAATGGCTTATGCGGATGCAAAAAAAGATTATTTAAGATTTAAAAATCTTTATAAAGCTGGGGCTGTTAGTAAAAGAGATTTTGAAAAAATGAAACTTATGATGGATATCAGAAAAAAACAAGTTGATATGGCAAAAGGAATGTTAAAACAGGCTCAGGCTGCTCTTGCAAGGGCACAGGCACAGCTTAAATATGCAAAAGTTAAATCTCCTATTAACGGGGTTGTTACGGCAAAAATGAAAAAAGTAGCTGAAATGGCTCTTCCTGGATATCCTATTGTTGTTTTAAGTGACATTAATTATACAAAAGCAAAAAGTATGGTAAAAGAGAGCGATATAGATAAGTTTAAAATCGGAATGCCTGTTAATATTTATGTTCCTGCACTTAAAAAAGAGTATAACGCAACAGTATCTACTGTAATTCCTGCAGGAGATAGTTTTACACACTCTTTTGTAGTGAAATATACTTTTGAAGACCACAAAGGGCTTTTACCCGGAATGTATGCAAAAGCAAAAGTTGTAATTGGTGAAAAAGAGGCTCTTTTAGTGCCGTTTAGTGCTTTAACTACAAGGGGAGGAATTGTAGGAGTGTTTGTGGTAGATAGTGATAATATCGTACACTTTGTGCCTGTAAAACAGGTAGCTCAGGTTAAAGATAACATTGCTGTAAGAGGCAGCTTAAAAGATGGAGATAAAGTGATTCTTTATCCACCAGCTAATTTAGTTGATGGACAAAAGATAGAGGAGTAGGTAAATGGAAAGACTTAAAAAGTTAAAAGAACTTTTAGCGGCAAAAAAGGCAGAACTTGCCGCTAAAAAATCTTCTGCTTGTGATATTGGTGAAATAAAAAAATTAGAAGATGAAATTACTCAGATAGAAAAAGAGCTTGAGGCTTTAGAAAAAGAGATTTCTCAAAAAGAAAAAGAGCTTGAAGCAGTAGAAGAGGAGCTTCAACTTAATATTGCAGGAAAACTTGCAAGAATGTTTTTAAAAAATCCTCTAACACCTGTTTTGGCTATTGTTTTTATGTTAATGGGGATTATTGCAGTATTTTTTACACCTCGTGAAGAAAACCCTCAAATTGATGTTCCTGCGGCAAATGTTATTGTTGTATATCCCGGAGCTTCTTCTAAAGAGGTTCAAAATGTTGTAGTAGAACCTCTTGAGAGAATTTTAAAGGCAATGACTGGGGTTAAACACGTATATGGTATGGCTATGAACAGTGTAGGAATTGTAACTGTTAGATTTAAAATAGGTCAGGATAAAGTAAGAAGTATGTCCAAACTTTATGACAGAGTTATGCAAAAT
>JAMOSM010000126.1 GCA_027063075.1 Nautiliaceae bacterium
CGAGCCAGAGCCGTTTGTAATGGAACTTCCAAAATACAGATTTCCAAAAGTTAAAGCCATTCTTTTTGATTTATGGATTAAAACAAAAATGTATCTTAAAAAAGCCGGGACGTTTATTGCGGCTGCAAGTTTGATTATCTGGTTTTTAAGCTCATATCCTGCACATGAAAAAGAGCTTCAAAATATCCCGGATAGTGAAAAGCAGGCATATATTCTTGAACATTCATATTTAGCAGATATAGGAAAAGCAATAAATCCAATATTTGAGCCTCTTGGATTTACATGGAAAGAGAGTGTTGCGATTTTAACAGGACTTGCTGCAAAAGAGGTAGTTGTTTCAACTATGGCGGTTCTTTATCATACGCCTGATAGTGATGAGACAAGCAAGGAGTTAATTGAAACTATTAGAAAGAATATTCCTTTTGCAACGGCTGTTGCGATTATTTTGATAATAATGTTTTACTCACCTTGTCTTGCGGCAATGGGGACATTTTATGCTGAGGTACCTCAGTGGGCTTGGAGATTGTTTTATACAATTTATCCAAACGTATTTGCTTATATTGCGGCACTGATAGGTTATATGATAGCTAGTTAAGTAATTTGACCTGAGTAAGTCGTTAAACTGCTCTTTAATTTTAAAAAGGAGGTTTAATGAAATTAAAGAGTTTAGTTTTAAGTGCTGTTTTAATATCAGGTCTTAGCGCTTATGACATATCTAAAAACCAGACAGTTGAGGGTTATGTGAAAATTCACGCTGAGAGCGATACCGAATCGGATGCTGGGTTTAGTATGGCGTCATTTAATCTTAAATACCGGCAAAATATTAATGAATTTGTATTTAATGCAGCCGCAATTGCTAATTTTAAAATAAGTGAAGAAAAAGACGCTTACGATGATGACGCTAATAAATTTGGCGTAAGAGAATTTAACATAGAGTATGCAAAAGATAAATTTAGCGCTATTATCGGTAGGCAGGAGCTTGATTTTGCATGGATTGGGGATTATCACGACGCGATAATGCTTGAATATAAAGACGGATATGATGTAAAAGTCGGTGTTTCAAGGGGTAAAATAGTGCTTGATGATGATGCGCCTTTGGAGGATTATGAAAGAATAAAAGATAAGGATGGGGAAAACTCTATTTTATATTTTGGGGATTTGAAATTTGAAAAAGAGTCTTTAAAACTAAATCCTTATCTTTTTGGCGTAAAAGATAAATTTTTTGGGTATGGTATTATAGCAGAATTTGAAAAAGATAATTTTACGCTTCTTGGGCATTATGCAGGAAGTGACGAGGAAGCTGGTAAAGATGGCTGGATTTATCAAATTGAAGGAGGATATTCTTTTGTTGCGGATTTGAAGCTTGGATATATTCAAACATCAAAAGATGGGATTGGCTCTTTGGCGGATTACGGGGATAACATAAATCCGTTGGAAGAGGGGAATTTAGTATATGAAGCCGATGCTAAGACTTTTTATATCGGTGCTGAAAAAGAGATTGATAAATTTACATTGGGCGCAATGTATGGAAGAACAGATACCGATGCTCTTGATGAAGATGAGATTAATTTCAATGTAACTTATGCTTACAATGATAATTTGGAATTTGAATTTATTTACAGCAGAACCGATAATGATGATGAAAAAACAAACAATTTTAAAGGAAGTGTGACTTACAGCTTTTAGGAAATAAAATGATTGAAGAAAAAGAAGAGTTTTTTGACGTTGTATTGTTTTTAACGATTTATTTGTAATTTTTACTGCTAAACTCCTTTAAGGAATGAAAAATGGATTTTAAAGAATTAGTGGAAATGGATTCTCCTATTTTATACGAAATTTTATACGGGGATTAATTTTTTAGCCCTCCTTCTCTCTCCTTTGTTTTGTAAATTTAATTTTATAAAATTTAAATGCCTAATTTTAGGCTATTTGTTTTTTTTCTTAAATAAAACTTGATTTATAAATTTTTTTTTAGGGTTGTTTTAAGTTTTTGATGATATTATTCGCTATCTACAAAAGACTACTTTTTACTTCAAAGGAGATGAATGTATCCAGGTATTACGGTTATTAAAAGAGACGGAAGAAAAGAACCTCTTGATATTAGTAAAATAAGAAAATATACAAAAGCTGCTTGTGAGGGGCTTAATGGGGTTGATTATACAGAACTTGAACTTGATGCAAAACTTCAGTTTCGTGATGGAATTACTACAGCTGAAATTCAAGATACATTAATAAAAACTGCGGTTGATAAAATTGATATTGATAGACCTAATTGGAATTTTGTAGCAGCAAGGCTTTTTTTGTTTGATTTATATCACAGGGTTACAGGTTTTAGCGGTTATGACAGTTTAAAAGATTATTTTGAAAGAGGTGAAAAAGCGGGAAGGCTTCTTCCAGGTCTGAAAGAAAAGTATGATTTAGATGATTTAGATAAATATATTAAAATCGAAAGGGATTTTCAATTTACATATCTTGGCATCAAAACACTTTATGACAGGTATATAATTAAAGATAAAGAAGGAAACCCTATAGAACTTCCTCAGCAGCTCTTTATGGGTGTGGCTATGTTTTTAGCTCAAAATGAAACAAACCCTAAGAGTATTCCTGAGGATGACAGAGACAAGGTAGATTTAAATGATGTTAAGTCAATTAGGGGGTATTGGGCTAAGAAGTTTTATGATGTAATAAGTAAATTTGAAGTAATGGTGGCTACTCCTACACTCTCAAATGCAAGAACCACCCGTCATCAGCTTAGCAGCTGTTATGTAGGAAGTGTAAATGACAATATTGAAGGAATTTTTGATTCGTATAAAGAGATGGCACTTCTTAGCAAATTTGGAGGAGGAATTGGCTGGGATTTTAGTAAAATAAGAGCTCTTGGAAGTTTTATAGACAATCATAAAAACGCAGCTGGGGGGGTAATTCCCTGGCTTAAAATTACAAACGATATTGCAATTGCCGTTGATCAGCTTGGAACGAGAAAAGGTGCAATAGCTGTTTATCTTGAGCCTTGGCATATGGATATATTAGACTTTTTGGATTTAAGAAAAAACTCAGGAGAAGAAAGACGCCGTGCGCATGATTTGTTTCCTGCTCTTTGGATACCGGATTTATTTATGAAAAGAGTTGAAAAAGATGAATTATGGACTCTTTTTGACCCTTATGATGTATCTGATTTAACAGATGTTTATGGGGAGGAGTTTGAAAAAAAATATATTGAGTATGAAAATAATCCTTCTATTCCAAAAAGAAAAATAAAAGCAAAAGAGCTTTGGAAAAAAATACTGCTTGAATATTATGAAACAGGAAACCCTTTTCTTTGCTTTAAAGACAATGCTAATAAAAGAAATCAAAACAACCATTCTGGAATAATAAGAAGCTCAAATCTGTGTACGGAGATTTTTCAAAACACAGAGCCAAATTATTATAAAGTAAAAGTAAGTTATGAAGATGGAAGTGTTGATTATTTTGATGAAGAAGAGGATGTAAAAGTTACTCTTGGAGAAGTTGAAGTAGTTGTAAAAGGTAAAAAGATAACTTCTCTTCATTCAATTAACAGTAAGAAAGTTTATATGGTGGAAAAAGTCGCAGTTGATGGAAAAACGGCTGTTTGTAACCTTGCAAGCATTAATCTTAGCAAAGTAAATACTCCTGAAAAAATTAAAGAAGTTGTTCCAATTGCAATTAGAATGCTTGATAATGTGATTGATTTGAATTATTATCCTGTCAAAAAAACAAAAGATACAAACATAAAAAACAGAGCCATAGGTCTTGGTGCAATGGGTGAGGCTCAGCTTTTAGCTGAGAGACAGATTTTTTGGGGAAGTGATGAGCATTTAAGACTTATTGACGAGATTTTTGAAGGGATTAGTTATTATGCAATAGATGCAAGCTGCGATTTGGCAAAAGAAAAAGGAACTTATCCCGAGTTTGAAGGAAGTAACTGGAGCAAAGGTATTCTTCCTATTGATACGGCAAATGAAGAGGCTAAAAAACTTGTGGAAAGAGACCTGTTTAGTGCAATGCAGTATGATTGGGAGAAGTTAAGGGAAAAAGTAAAAAATGGTATAAGAAACGGATATTTAATGGCAATAGCCCCTACAAGCTCAATTTCAATTCTAACAGGTACAACTCAGACAATAGAACCTGTTTATAAAAGAAAATGGTATGAAGAAAATTTAAGCGGACTTATTCCGGTTGTGGTTCCTAATTTGAATGCTGATACTTATATGTTTTATCAATCAGCTTATGAGCTTGACCAGAGGGTTTTGGTAAAAGCGGCGGCAATTCGTCAAAAATGGATAGACCAGGGACAAAGTTTAAATATTTTTATTACCACAGATAAAGCAAGCGGAAGATATCTTAATGAAATTTATATGCTTGGATGGAAACTCGGAGTTAAATCTTTTTATTATTTAAGAAGCCAATCGCCTGAAGTTAATGAAGAGGTAATGGATAGAAGTATTGAATGTTTTGGATGTCAGTAAAAGGAGTGGAAAATGAAAATAAAAAAACTTTTTAATTACAACTGTCCTATGCACAAAGGGAGTACTACATCAATTATAAACGGATGTACAGAAGGAATTATAAACTTAAATAAGCTTAGCTATCCTTGGGCTTATAATTTGTGGGATATGATGCTTGCAAACACTTGGTTTCCAAGGGAAGTTGATTTAACAGAAGATGCAAGGCAATACAGACAGCTTCTTCCGGCGGAAAAAAGAATGTATGATAAGGCTTTAAGCCAGCTTATTTTTATGGACTCAATCCAGACAAACAATACTCCAGACCACGTAAATCCATGGATAACAGCACCTGAGGTTAATATGTGTTTAGTCAGACAAGCGTTTGAAGAGGCGCTTCATTCACAAAGTTATGCTGTAATGGTAGATAGTATTTCCTTAAACACAGACGAAATTTATGAAATGTGGAGGGCTGATAGCAATCTTCGTAAAAAAAATGAATTTATAGGAAGTGTTTATGAAAATTGGGGAATAAAAGCGCTTAACGGTGATGATGAGGCGAAGGTTTATATGATAGTAGCGAACCAGGCGCTTGAGGGAATTTATTTTTATAATGGGTTTGCGGCTTTTTATGTATTAGCAAGGTCGGGTAAAATGCTTGGAAGCGCTCAAATGATTAGATTTATTCAAAGAGATGAGGTAACCCATACTCTTTTATTTGCTAATATTTTTAAAGAGATAAAAAAAGAGTATCCTGATTTATTTACACCTGAGGTTATTAAAAACATAAAAGAGATGTTGTACCAGGCTTATGAGCTTGAGAGGGATTGGGGCTTTTATATAACAAATGATGAAATTCTTGGAATGAGTAAAGAGCTTATTGACAGATTTACAAAATATCTTGCAAACAAACGTGCACACGCTATGGGTCTTGGATTGCTTTTTGAAGAAGTCGGGTTAAAAAATCCTATTACGTGGTTTGATAGTTTTAGCTCTTTTAATGAGCAAAAAACAAACTTTTTTGAAGGAAATGTGGTAAATTATTCTAAAGGAAGTTTAAATTTAGACGATTTTTAAAATTAAAAAGGAATTTTATGATAGTTAAAGTAGATGTAAGAGATGATAAGATTTTAAAGTTTTTTGATATTTTGAATGCTTTAAGAGATGATTTTGTCATAGATTTTAATGCTGAATATGAAGAGAAAGCGGAGGAAGTTGATTATGAAAATGAAACAGGAGATTTTAAGGATTAAAGCCCCAAAGCGAGGATTTTTTATAATTACCAATAAGGTTTTAAGCGCTGTTGATATAAGTGATATTGGTATTGGGATGATGAATCTTTTTTTAAAGCATACTTCAGCTTCTCTTACGATAAACGAAAATGCATCACCTGAAGTAAGGGTTGATTTGGAAGAGATTTCAAGTTCTTTAGTTCCTGATGGATATCATTATCACCATTCACTTGAAGGTCCTGATGATATGCCCGCTCACTTTAAATCTTCTATGTTTGGGGTTAGTCTTAATATTCCGATTACTGCAGGCAGACTTAATATTGGAATTTGGCAGGGGATTTATTTAAACGAACACAGAGACATACCATCGACAAGAGAAATTGTTATTACTGTTTGGGGAGTTTAATATGGAAATTATTGATTTTAATAAAATTGAGAGTAAAGAGCGTTATAAGTTAATGGCGGGAAATATTATTCCAAGACCAGTGGCTTGGATAGTTACTGAAAATAACGGAATTATAAATATAGCTCCTTTTAGTTATTTTACGGGAGTATCTTCAAAACCTCCTCTTTTAATGGTTAGTATTGGGAGAAAAAAGCCAAGTATTGATGAACCAAAGGATACGTTTAAAAACATAAAAGAGACAAAAAAAGCGAGTGTGTGTTTAGTCCCTCTTGAAATGTATGAAAAAATGGATAAAACGGGAGAAGTTTTGCCTTCAGATGTAAGTGAAGCTGAAAAGTTTGGTATTGAGCTTGAAAGGGTGGATGATAATTTTCCTCCAATTATAAAAGGTTGTAAAAGAGCTTTTTTAACAACGCTTTATGGGACTTTTGAAAATGAAGAGATGGCTACAATTCCTTTTTTTCTTGAAATTAAGAAAATGCTGATTGACGGTGATTTTGAGCCTGTTGCAAGGGTTGGAAAGGGGTATGCAAGATTATGCGAGATAGAAAAATAATTTTAAAAAGTTTATCAGAATTAAAAAAGAGTTAAAAAATGAATGCAAATAAGATAGTATGCGTTGGAAGAAACTATGTAGAACATATAAAAGAACTTAATAACGAAATTCCAAGCGAGCCTGTTTATTTTATGAAGCCTTTTTCAAGTATTGGTGAAGATATTGTTTTGCCCGGATACTCTCCTATGCACTATGAAGGGGAGATTTGTTTTTTAATAGGAGAGAGGATTAAAGTCGGGTTTGGGTTTGATTTTACTTTAAGAGAAATTCAAAGTGAATTAAAAAAAAGAGGGCTTCCTTGGGAGAGGGCGAAAGCTTTTAAAAATTCTGCTGTATTTAGTGATTTTGTAGAATTTGATGATATTAATGCCCTTGGGCTTGAAGTTTATAAAAACGGAAAACTTGTTCAAAAAGGGGATGTGAGTTTGATGATGTATAAACCTGAGTGGTTATTTGAAGATATTGATAAGATTTTTGGGCTGAATTTTGGCGATATTGTAATGA
>JAMOSM010000127.1 GCA_027063075.1 Nautiliaceae bacterium
AAAGCTCTCTAAGTTTAGATAATCCAAATTTTTTTAGAAATTTAAATATCTTTATTTTAGCTCTTACGCTAAGAGGCTTTGGCATAACAATACCGGCACTTGATAAAAGCACCAAAAGATTCGGTTCTAAAAGCGTTGCAACCTTGCCTCCAAAACTGTGTCCTACAATTACCTCTTTTTTTATTTTAAGCTCATTTAAAAAAGCATCTACAATTTGAGCATAATCCTTTGTTGTTAAGACATATCTGTTATCACTTTTTCCAAAGCCGGGCATATCGATATAAATTTGCCTAAAATCTTTAAAATAAGATATAAAAACCTTCATAATCTCTTTATTACTCCCCCATCCGTGCAAAAAAACAATATCTTTTTTACCTGAGGGATTTATTATTTCATAACTTATCTCAAACTTTTTTCCATCAACCTCAACTGCTCTTAAAGCCATTATTTTCCAAGTTTTTGTGAAGTTTTTATAATTTTTTCAAGATGTTTTATTGCCCTGTGGCTGTCAATTACCTCAGCCGCAATTTTTATCCCCTCATCAATCGAACTTGCTTTACCATCCACAAACAAAGCAGCCCCTGCATTTAACAAAACGGCATCTCTTTTTGCTCCTTTAATCTCTCCGCTCAAAATTCCCCTTGTAATTTTTGCATTCTCTTTAGCGTCTCCCCCTACTAAATCCTTTTTAGAACCAACCATTCCATAAGCATCCGGACGGATTTGCATATCCCTCATCCTAATTCCGTCATAATAGATAGCTTTTGTAGGAGCTGAAATACTAATTTCATCCATACCATCAAGAGAGCTTACAACCATTGCACTTTTTATATCCATAAGGCTTAAAGCACTTGCAACAGGCTCTACAAACTCCGGAGAAAACACACCTAAAAGATATTTCTTAGCACCTGCTGGATTTGTAAGCGGACCTAAAATATTAAAAATAGTTCTATGATTTAATGACTTTCTAATTGGCATAATATGTTTCATTGCCGGATGGTGATTTATTGCAAAAATAAAGGTAAACCCGGTCTCTTCAAGCATTTTTACCTGATTTTCGGGAGTTAAATTAAGATTTATCCCAAGTTCTTCTAACATATCGGCACTTCCTGAGCGACTGGTAATTGAACGGTTTCCGTGTTTTGCTACATAACTTCCCGCAGCTGCAAGTAAAAGTGCAGTTGTAGAAGAGATGTTAAAGCTGTTGCTTTTATCCCCGCCCGTGCCTACAATATCAATTAACTTTTCCCTAAGTTCCTCACTTACAGGAAGTTTTATGCTATGCTCTCTCATAACATCTGCAGCCGCAGCAATTTCTGCTGGGGTTTCTCCTTTTTCATAAAGTTCTAATAAAAATTTTTTAGCTTCCTCTTCGCTCATTTTATTCTCAAAAAGTTTTTCAAACTTCTCTTTTGCCTCATTGTATGTCATTTTCTCTCCTTAACTTACAAATTTTCCGCTTCTTTTTCTATCAGCCTCCATAATTTCAATCTCTTTTGCCCCACTTACAACAACTCCATCATCTACCCTATAATCAAGGTCTGGATTTTTATCCGGATAATCCACTGCGTTTAATATAACTTTCATAGCATTCAAACGAGCAAGGTGTTTATTATCACTTCTTATTACAGTCCAAGGGGCATAGTGGGTATGGGTTGCTTTTAGCATTTTATATTTCATTTCTGTAAATTCATCCCATTTATCCTGGGCTTGAAGGTCAATTTCGCTTAATTTCCACTGTCTAAGAGGGTCTTTTCTTCTTTTTTCAAACCTTTTTGCCTGAACCTCTTTTGAGATTGAGAGATATATTTTTACCAAAATGGTCTCTTCCATTACCAATGATTTTTCAAACATAGGACATTCCATCATAAAAGTCCTATACTGCTCAGGAGTACAAAATCCAAAAACAGGCTCAACCATAGCCCTGTTATACCAGCTCCTGTCAAAAAAAACTATCTCACCGCCCCTTGGAAACTGCTCAACATATCTTTGGAAATACCACTGGGTCTTTTGCACATCGCTTGGTTTTCCAAGAGCTACAACTCTATAGTGTTTTTCGTTCATATATCTGACAATTCTTCTGATTGTTCCGCCTTTTCCAGCGGCATCACGTCCTTCAAACAATACTATCATTCTTTTTTGGGTCTCTTCAAGATATTTCTGCATTTTTATAAGTTCTGCCTGATAGGGTTTTAGTTCCTGTTCTTGAAGATATTTTCTAATCGCCTTTTTATTAACCCTTTTTAATTCCATATATTCATTAATCAAATCATTAAGTTTCATACGTTTATTGCCAACAAGCACATACTCAGGATTGTAAAGCTCGTTTATGTTTATATTTTCCATTTGAAACCTCTCTATTTTTTTCTATTTACAACTTTATCCGCTAAAATCTCTAATTCATACAAAGAAAAAGGCTTAATAGCTTCTTTTGCATTCTCAATAAGTTTTTCTGCTTCATTATAACATTTTTCCAAAACGCCATATTTTTGCATACGGCTTTTAATCCACTCTTTTTCCTCTTTGTTTAATTTCTTTTTATAAAGACTTTTTAATTTCTCTTTTTCTTCTTCACTCATAGCCTCAAAGAGATATATAAAAGGAAGTGTCGTTTTTCCCTCATAAAAATCATGCATTGAAGGTTTTCCAAGCGTCTTTTCATCCTGAGTAATATCTAACATATCATCAATAATCTGAAAAGCAAGTCCAATGTTTTTTCCGTATTTCATAAAAGGTTCTTTTTCAAACCCACGGCTTACAGCAGCACCACCGCAGGCGGCTTCTATTAAAGAGGCGGTTTTTTTATAAATCATCTGCATATATTTATCTTTATCAAGATTGATATTTTTACTAAGCCTTACATCCTCAAGTTCTCCTTGGGAGAGAAGATATACGGCATTTGATACTATTTTTGCAATCTCACTTCCAAAGTCTATAAGTTCGTAAAAAGCCCTTGAATAAACAATATCTCCAAGCATAACCGCCGTATGCTCTCCATATTTTGCATTGATTGACTCTACCCCGCGTCTTAAATCAGCTTCATCTATTACATCATCATGAAGAAGACTTGCTAAATGAATAGCCTCAACCACCGCTGCAAGTTTTTGGGCATTTGGATTTATTATTGTAATGAGTCTTCCTCTTATGCCTTTGCCTTTTTGAATGTCTTTATACTCTTCAAATTCGCTAAACATCTCATCTAAAATTTCAAAAAATTTCATTTTTCCCTCTTTACTTTAATATTATTTCCTCTAAAAAGATACATTTTAAATGTTGCTATTTTATCATTAAAATCATTAAATTCAACAAAAAGATATGGAGAAAAGTCTAAATAATTAACAATATCAACCCTAAAAGCATTTAAATTATTTTTAAAAAGCTCCACCTGCCTTGGAAAATTATCATAATGATAAATTACCACTAAAACACCATTTTTAAAAAGCGTCCATCTCATTTTGAATATAAAAAAACGTTTTTTAAAAAAAATATTAAAAACAGCTGTATCATCTTTTTTTAAGGAAAATTTATAAGGAAAAGTAATTTCTGCTAATAAAAAAAGAGGAAAAAAAATTAAAAAAAACTTACTCATTCTTTGTTAAAATATTTGACATTGAATGAATATAAAGGTCATTTTCCATCTCTTCAAGTTCATCTGAGCGGGAAAACACAACTTCATTTATTTTTTGGTCAACATCATCACCATAGCACTCTTGTGCTAAAATCTCAAGCGCTGCAAGTCTTTTAAAAACATCTTCAAGCTCTTCAATTACAAGATTTTTATTTGCATGATATACAATTTCAAAAAACTTATCCTTTGGACTTTTGTGTTCATCAAACGGGTCAAACATAACATCTCCTTTTTATTTAAAATTTATCATAAAACTTTGTTTTTTGCAAATTTTTTTAGCTATATTTAGGAATAAACTTTAAACTTGTAGAGTTTATACAATATCTAAGACCCGTTGGCATAGGACCGTCTCCAAAAAGATGCCCAAGATGAGCTTTGCAGTTTGCACACATAACCTCAACCCTTTGCATTCCCCCACTAAAATCAGGAAATTCTAAAATCTCTCCTATTGGCATATAAAAGCTTGGCCACCCGGTACCGCTGTCAAATTTGTGCTCACTGCTAAAAAGAGGTTTTTCACAACATTTACAAAGATAAATTCCTGGTTTTTTATTATCCCAGTATTCATTTCTAAAAGCAGGCTCTGTGCCTTTTTTACAAATTACATACTCTTCAAATTCGTTTAATTTATTTTTACAATTACACATTCTCTTCCTTTGATATAATTTCACAAAATATATCAAAAACAGGGGAAAAATGAAAGATTTAGAATCTATAAACAAACTAATTGAAACCTTAGAAGAACTTCCAAGCATAGGAAAAAAATCTGCCACAAGACTTGCAATGAGCCTTGCAAAAGATAAATTCAAAGCCTTAAAACTTATAAATGCAATAGAAGATGTAGTAAGCAAAGTTAAAACGTGTGAAAGTTGTGGTAATTTTACAGAACACGAAATATGTGAAATATGCGACAACTCTTTAAGAGAAAAAACCTTAGCAATTGTGGAAAATCAAAAAGACATAATGATTATTGAAGAGAGTAAAATTTATAATGGATACTATTTTGTATTAAATCAACTTGATGATGAACATATACAAAAAATCAGAGATTTAATTCAAAACAAAAAAATAAAAGAAGTTATTTTTGCATTTCCCCCATCTGTTGAAAGTGAGGCAAGAAGTCTTTATTTAGAAGACAAACTAAAAGACTTAAACGTTGAATTTTCCCAAATAGCCCAAGGGGTGCCAACAGGAGTCCATTTTGAAAATGTGGATATAAACTCTCTTGCAAGTGCCATAAAAAGAAGAATTAAAATAAATTCTTAAACTCTTCTAGATTTTTATAAATTTCAATATCTTTTAATCTCTCCTTTGGAATAAAAGAGCAGTTTTTAAAATTTTCATAACTCTCTCCAAGCAAAACTATTCTAAAATCAAGCCCAAGCCCATACTTTAGGGCCCAAACCATAAATATCTCATTTAAAGTTCCTATACTTCCACTTTGAGCCACAAAAAGCTCGCTTCCCTCAGTCAAAATTCTTAACCTCTCAAACAGGTCTTTTGCCTGAATTCTTTTTGAAAGGTAAGGATTTTTAGGGCGAATTTCATCAAAATATTTTAAAGTAACACCTATAACTTCTCCACCGGATTCTATCACACCCCTACTTACAGCCTCCATCAATCCACCATATCCTCCACACTTTACCAAATATCCTTTACTTGCCAAAAATTTACCAAGTTCCACCCCTTCTTTATATAGCACCGGATTTTCAACTTTGCTCGCACCAAACGTTGTTGCTATTTTCATATATTTCCTTTTTAGATTGTTTTTTAACATCAAAAACTTAACATAATAATTTCACTCTATAGAGCTTAATTCATCCCTGTGAGGTTTCCAGCACTCATTAAAAAATTTGTTTTCACTTTTTAACACCTTCTCATCACACGTATCAACAATCCCCTCAGCCCACTCTTCTATTATGTTTTTTACTCTCTCGCCCCATCTTTGAAAATATCTTTCATAGTCTTCATCCGTATAAATTTTGTCTTTTACAAAAGGCCATCCATCAAGAGCGTGAAGTTTAAAAATTTCATATGTTTTAGTATCAAGTTCGGTTTGAGGTTTTTTGAGTTTTTTAACAACCGCCTCTTTTTCTGCAGCTACTCTTTTTCTTTGTGAAAGATTTTTAAAAATTGCATATTTTGTAGCTTCTGCAATACCTACTGCTTTTGCTTTTTTTTCATCAAATCCGAGTTTTAACGCACGTTTATACTGAAGTGCGGCCATTTTTGGAAAACGATTTATTCTCATAGCATCCTCCTTTTAATATAAAATTAAATTAAATAATTTTCAAAAAATCAACTTTTAGAAGAATTTACCAAAATCAATAAAATTCTTATACCGCATGTTACAATTTTACACAACTAAACCTATCAAATAATAAAAAAATCTTATATGCTATATTTATGCTGCGTTTTTTTCTTATGATAAAAAAAACACATTAAAGGAGATTTAATGACAACAGAAGTATATTACCCTCATAAAGAATTATTTGAAAATCCCGAATTTAAAAATATGTGCGAATACTGGGATAAAGTGGAAGAGTTTAAAAAAGATTACGAAGGAACTTGGGCAAAACTTGCAAGAGAAAAAATCGACTGGTTTGAAGATTTCAATACAACTCTTGATGAATCAAACGCTCCGTTTTATAAATGGTTTGTAGGTGGAAAACTTAACGTATCTTATCAATGTATAGACAGACATCTAAAAGATAAAAAAAATAAAGCCGCTATTATCTGGGAAGGTGACAACGGAGAAAAAAGAATAATAACTTATCTTGAACTTTACAGAGAAGTAAACAGATTTGCAAATCTTCTAAAATCTCTTGGAGTTAAAAAAGGCGATAGAGTTGTACTTTATATGCCTATGATTCCAGAAGCTGCATTTGCAATGCTTGCGTGTGCGAGAATCGGTGCGATTCACAGTGTGGTATTTGGAGGATTTAGTGCAGAAGCGCTTAAAGACAGAATAATAGACGCAAAAGCAAAAGTAATAATTACAGCTGATGGGGCATATAGAAAAGGTAAGCCTTATATGTTAAAACCAACAGTTGATAAAGCTCTTGAAGGAATTGATTTTGTTGAAAAAGTTTTAGTTGTTGAAAGAAATAATGAAGATATCAACTGGGTTAGCGGAAGAGATGTAAGTTATAATGATTTAATCGTAAATCAGCCTGATGAATGCGAACCTGAAATTATGGAAAGCGAAGAACCTCTATTTTTACTCTATACATCAGGAAGTACAGGAAAACCAAAAGGAGTTCAGCACTCTCAGGCTGGATACATCCTATGGGCTCAGCTTACTATGGAATGGGTATTTGATGTAAAAGACAACGACACTTACTGGTGTACGGCCGATATAGGATGGATTACAGGACATACATACATCGTATACGGTCCTCTTGCAGCCGGAGCTA
>JAMOSM010000128.1 GCA_027063075.1 Nautiliaceae bacterium
TCTTCTTTTTCCCAAACGTGATAATCGGTTTTTCCTCTATATTTTGCAAAACTAACTCCAAGGTTTGCCCTTTTTATCTCTCCTACATAATCCTTTGCCGCGTCAGAATAAAGAGCAAGTTTCTCTGCTCCCATAGTCACAGTCAAATCTGCTCTAAACGCCACAGGTCTTAAATTTCCATCTTCATCAATACCTGTTGGAATATCACAAGAGAGTTTAAAAGCATCTACAAAATTCATCTTTTTAATAAGACAAGTTATCTCTTTTGGCAAATCCCTTTTCAATCCGCTTCCAAAAATTGCATCTACTAAACAATCACATTTTTGATATTCACTTTTTACTTCTCCTCTAACAGCTTTAAATCTCTCAAGCTGAAGCTTACACATCTGAGACTTTGCACCAAGAGGCAAATATAAATTAACAATATAATCCCCTAAAAGCTGCCTTGCAAGAGTTATACCATCAGCTCCGTTATTTCCAGGACCTGCTACAATATTTACAACGCTTCCTTTTTTTATCCTCTTATAAATTTCAAGTGCCATCTCATAGGCAGCATGCTCCATTAAGATATCTTCTGGTAACTTATATTTTTCATAACACTTTTTATCTAAAGAATAAACTTCCCTAAAAACCGGTTTCACTTTCTCCTCCTAAATTTTAATGCTTTTAAAATATCCTCTTTTTTTATCTTATCTCTTTTTTGAGTGTTTGCAATGGTTTTTGAGAGTTTTAGCAAATTAAATTCACTTCTTTTACTAAGAGCAAAATTTTTAATAGCTTTTTTTATTATATCATAAGCTTCATTTTCTAAGTTAAATTTATAATTTTCTTTTAAGTTTGCATTAAATTTACCTTTTTGCATCTCAAAAGCCACTAAAACCTTCTCAAACATCTCTTTACTTGAAATAGTGGAAGTATCATCATTTTCTACCATTTGATGATAAATCTCAATCCTGTCATACAAAGGCTCGCTTATTCTATTTTTATATCTTCTAATTTCAAGTTCACTGCATCTGCACTCTTTATAAGGACTTAACAAATTCCCACAAGGACACGGATTCATAGCAGCAGCAAAAATAAAATCGGTTTTATACTCTATTTTTGAATTAACCCTGCTTATTAAAACCTTCTTATCCTGAAGAGGAAGACGCAAATTTTCTAATACATCTTTTTGAAAATGGGGAAGCTCATCAAAAAAAAGCATTCCTTTATTTGCAAACGCAACCTCTCCAATCTTAGCCCCTCTGCTGCCCCCTCCAAAAATAGCGGCTTTTGTAGATGAATAATGTGGAGAGCGAAAAGGTCTAAGTGGCTTAAATTCAACTTCTTCGCCTTCCATAGCTCTTAGTTTTTCAACTTCTAAAATCTCTTCAAGACTCATAGGAGGTAAGATATAACGAAGCCTATTTATTATCATACTTTTTCCAACTCCGGCTGAACCTTCAAACAAAATATTCAAAAAACCACTCGCTGAATATAAAGCTGCTTCTTTTGCCTCTTTTTGCCCTATTACGTCACTAAAATCAAGTTCAAAATTTTCCGTATAGTAGTATTTTTTGCCATCAATTTTGATAAAAGAGTAGTTTAAAGAAGTAGTGTCTATTTTTTTTGGCAAAAATTTTTCAAATTCACTTAAATGCTCAAATGCATAAATTTCAATCCCAGGAATTTTGCTAAGTTTTTTTGCACTCTCAAGAGGTACTATTACTTTTTTTGGTTTTAAAGAAAGAACAATCGGAAAAATAGAGTTTGTATCTTTAAGCCTTCCATCAAGCCCAAGCTCTCCAAGCACCAGATAATTACTAAAATCAAAATCCCTGTTGTGATACAAAATACTAAGGGCTATTGGCAAATCAAAGTGGCTTCCCTCTTTTTTTAAATCTGCCGGAGAGAGATTTATAACGATTTTTAAAGGAGGAAAAGAAAAATCGTTATTTAAAAGAGCCGATTTTACCCTCTCTTTACTTTCCTGAATAGACTGGCTTCCAAGTCCAACTATAGAAAATCCGGGCAGAGCTTTTGTAAAAGAACTCTCAACCTCTACTTTTTTAGCATTAAACCCATCAAGTGTGGCTGAAGTTATTTTTTGCGTTTTTTTAATAGCTTTTTCCACTCTTTTTCAAACTTTTTACGTTTTATATAATCAAGTCTTTCAATAAAAAGATGCCCGTCAAGATGGTCTGTTTCGTGCTGAAAAGCAACACTCAAAAGCCCATCGGCATCCATAATATGCTCTTTTCCGAATCTATCAAAAAACTTAACTTTTACTTTTTCATATCTTTCAACCTCATCAAAATATTCAGGAACACTAAGACATCCTTCAGTATCCTTTTGACTTCCTTCCCAAACTAAAAATTCCGGATTTATAACCTCAATTAATGTCTCTTTGCTCTGTTTCCCATCTTCATCCCCAAGGTCAATAATAAGTGCCCTTCTTGGAATTCCTACCTGAATAGCGGCAAGTCCAACTCCGTTTTTTGCAAGCATAGTCTCATACATATCATCAAGCAACTTATGAAGCTCCTCATCAAACCTTTCAACAGGTTTTGAAATCTGCTTTAAAATTTTGTTTGGATATGTAACAATATCAAGTACTGCCATTAATATTCTCCCTCAATTAAATATAATTCATTCTCTTTTTCCGCTTTTTTCATAGCATTTATTGCTTTAAAAATATATTCTTGAGGTGGTCTTTCCTCTTTTATTTCAGCAATTCCTGCAACAATTTCAAGCTCTATCTCTTCACCTTCTAAAAATATTGCGGCATTTCCTATCATATCCGCAATCCTCTCAACTGTTTTTCCAGCCCCGATTCTGTCGGTATGTTTTAAAAGCATAGCAAAAACACCCTCTTTTAAATGGGCTATTTCATCGGTTCTTCTTGAAGTTTTAAGAAGTATTTTTGCTAAACTTCTGTTTGCTAAAATTTTTCCTTTTTCAGAAAGCTTTGAAATAACACTGTCTTTTATTTTCAAAACCACAACAGAACTTATATGAGAAAATTTGTTTATAAGTTTTATCTCTTTTTCAAGAAGTTTTAAAAAATATTTTTCATTATACACCCCATACTTCGGATCAAAAAGTGAATTGTTTTCAATCTCTTTAATAAGTTCTACATTTTTAGCATATAAATTTTTAATAGCTCTATGCTCTTTTTCAAGTTTTGAATAAATCTGTTCTATTTTATTTTCTAATTTTTCAATAAGCTTTTGCATTATTTTAGGAGAAGCCGTATGATTTATCTCTTGAATTTGACTTGCTATAATATCTTTTAAAAAGTTTGTGTTTTTATAAATTAAAGCAACTCTTTGTAAAAGCTCTTTTGTATATTTAAAAGAGAGTTTTATTTTTTTCTCAAGCTCAAAATCTTTATCAAGCTCAGGAGTCTCTTCAAGAGAAATTATTTCATAAATCTGTTTTTTAAAATCAAGAGGTTCTTCATCAAGCATATTAAAAAAATAGACTTTATAATAAATAGGAAGGGGAGGAACCCCATCTTCGATTAATTTATCAAAAACTTTTTTTGCAAACCTCTCAAGAGGAGAGGTTGGTTCATTTAAATCTTTAGTTATTGATGAATACTTATCTTCCATTAATCTTCTCTTTTTTTAAGAACCTTGTCAATAAGACCATATTTTAACGCTTCTTCGGCACTCATAAAAAAGTCTCTTTCTGTATCTTTTTCTATTTTTCTAACGCTTTGTCCCGTATTTTCAGCTAAGATTTTATTTAGCTCTTTTTTCATTCTGAGAATCTCTTTAGCATGAATTTCTATATCTGTAGCCTGTCCCTGAGCTCCACCTAACGGCTGATGAATCATAATTCTTGCATGAGGAAGAGCAAACCTTTTACCTTTTGCACCACTGCTAAGTAAAAACGCTCCCATACTTGCAGCCTGTCCCATGCAGATTGTCACAACATCAGGCTTTATGTAATTCATTGTATCATAAATTGCAAATCCGCTTGTTACCACTCCTCCTGGGGAATTGATATAAAGATAGATATCTTTTTCCGGGTTTTCAGCTTCTAAAAAAAGCATCTGAGCTACTATCAAACTTGCTGTATGGTCGTTAATTTCGCCTTGTAGCATAATAATTCTGTCTTTTAAAAGACGAGAGTAAATATCATAAGCCCTCTCGCCTCTTCCTGTTTTTTCAATAACAGTTGGGATTAAAATACTCATTATTCACCTTTAATTTTTTCCTCTAAAAGTTTATTTAGAAGTTTTTCTTGAGTTAAATTCATTTTAAGTACAGGAATTAATCCTTGTTCTTGATAATATTTAATAAGCTCCTGAGGGTTTTGACCTTGCATTAACGCCTCATAGTAAAGAATTTGAGAAAGCTCATCATCACTTACTTCAATTCCCTCTTTTTTAGCAAGAGCGTCAATAATAAATGTAAGTTTTACTCTCTCTTTTGCATCTTCAACAAATTTATCCCTAAATTCTTTAAGTTTTTCAGGGCTTTCTTGAAGTTCTTTAATCTCAGCAGGGCTTAGCTTTGCAGCTTCATTTCCTATAATAACATCAAGTTCTTGTTCTACAATATTTTCAGGTAAATCAATATCGTATTTTTCAACCAAACACTCAAGGATTTTCTCTTTTAAAGGTGCAAACGCTTCTGCTTTTTTCTTTTGAAGAATTGATTCTTTAATATATTTTTTCAAATCTTCAAGTGTTGCGTTTTCATCATTCATATATTTTTTAGCAAGTTCATCATTAATCTCAGCCGGCACTTTTTCTTGAATTTCTTGTAAAGTCACTTCAAATTCAGCTTCTTTTCCTGCAATCTCTTTTGCTCCGTAGTTTTCAGGAAATTTTACTTTTATTTTTCTTGTTTCTCCTATTTTCATACCAATAAGTTGGTCTTCAAAACCTTCAATAAAACTTCCGCTTCCAATTTCAAGAGGATAAGCCTCAGCACTTCCGTTTTCCATAGGTTTTCCGTCAATATACCCTTTAAAATCAATTACTGCAATATCGCCTTTTTCTAGAGTTTCTTTTTGAGATACTTTTGTCTCACTCATACTATTAGCTATTTTTTTAAGCTCTTCTTCAATCTCTTCTTCGCTAACTTCCGGAAGAGTAACTTCAGGAACACATTCTTTATAAGTTTCATCAATATTTACTTCAGGTTTTGTAAATACTTTAATTTCTACTTCAATTCCATCTTCTTTTTCATCAAATTTAACAACTTGAGGTTCTCCTAAAATTTCTGCATTTTCCAGTTTTTTAATACCCTCATCTAAAATTTCTTTTACAGCCTCACTAATAGCATCTCTTTTAATCTCTTCTCCATACATCTTTTCAACAACTTTTAAAGGCACTTTACCTGGTCTAAATCCTTGAATTTTAGCTTTTTTTGCAATCTCTTTTGCAATTTTTTTCTTTTTCTCTTCAATAATTTTATTATCGATTTTTGCTTTAATTAAAGCATTTGCTGAATCAATTTTTTGTACTTCTATCATATAATATCCCTTTTTTAAAAGGTATAATACCAAAAAAGTTTACAAAACTCAAAAGGATGAAAATGAGTGTAGATTTAAAAAAAATAGAAACAGCAGCAAAAATGATACTCGAAGCAATAGGAGAAGATATAAATAGAGAAGGTCTTGTTAAAACTCCAAAAAGAGTAGCACGTGCTTTTGAAGAGATTTGCAGCGGATATTTTAAAGACCCAAAAGAAGTATTAAACGACGCTCTTTTTGAGAGTACTAATAATGAAATGGTAGTCGTTAGAAACATTGAATTTTATTCAATGTGCGAACACCATATTTTGCCATTTTTTGGAAGGGTTCATGTGGCTTATATTCCGGATAAAAAAGTAGTGGGACTTTCTAAAATTCCAAGAATGGTGGAAGTTTTTGCAAGACGCCTTCAAATTCAAGAACAGCTTACAGAACAAATAGCAGATGCTATAATGGAGGTTGTAAAACCAAAAGGAGTTGGAGTTGTAATTCACGCAAGGCATATGTGTATGGAGATGAGAGGCGTAAAAACCAAACACTCATACACTTCAAGCTCAGCTCTTAGAGGCATCTTTCTTGAAGAAAAAACAAGAGAAGAGTTTTTTAATATAATAAATGCTCCAATAGATAATCATTTCTAATGAAACTAAAAGAGATAAAACAAAAAATAAAACAAAAACCCCTCTCAAAGCCTTACGGCTTTGTTAAAAAAATAAATCAAATTAACTTAATAGCAACAGGATTAAACCCAAGTGTAGGAGATATTGTAAAAGTCTGCTCAAACGACAAAGAAATTTTAGGAATGGTAACAGCAATTGAAGAAAAATCTTTTATAATTACCCCGTTTTCTTTTATAGAAGGGTTTAAAATAGGAGATAAAGTTTATATAGATGAAGAAGGCTTAAAAGTTCCTGTAGGAGAAGGTCTCCTTGGAAGAGTCTTAGACCCTTTTTTAAGACCGATTGATAATAAAGGACCAATTCTTTATAAAACAAAATACCCTATTATCAAAAAACCAATATCTCCTTTAGATAGGGGAGTTATAAATGAAGTGTTTCCAACGGGGGTAAAAGCAATAGACGGGATTTTAACTTGCGGAGTCGGGCAAAAACTTGGAATTTTTGCAGGAAGCGGAGTTGGAAAAAGCACTCTTATGGGAATGATTGTAAAAGGAAGCAGAGCAGATATTAAAGTAATAGCTCTAATTGGTGAAAGAGGTAGAGAGATACCAGAATTTATAGAACATAATTTAAAAGGAGATTTAACAAACACTATTTTAATAGTAGCTACAAGCGATGATTCAGCACTTATGAGAAAATACGGAGCTTTTAGTGCAATGGCTGTGGCTGAGTATTTTAAAGACCAAGGAAGAAATGTTTTATTTTTAATGGATAGTGTTACACGTTTTGCAATGGCTCAAAGAGAAATTGGACTTGCTCAGGGAGAACCCCCTACAACTAAAGGATATCCACCAAGTTCTTTAATGCTTTTGCCACAATTAATGGAAAGAGCCGGAAAAGACAAAAAAGGTTCAATTACCGCATTTTTCACTGTGCTTGTAGAAG
>JAMOSM010000129.1 GCA_027063075.1 Nautiliaceae bacterium
GGGTCAAAATATTAAAACTCTTGAGATGGTAACAGGGTGTGATATTATAATTGATGAAACACCAGGGATTATTACTGTTAGCAGTTTTAATATCTACAGACGTCAGATTGCAGTTGAAACAATTAAAAGACTAATTGAAGATGGAAGAATTCATCCTGCAAGAATTGAAGAAGTATATAAAAAAGTAGAAGAAGAGTTTGAAGAAAAAACTACTAAAGAGGGAGAGGATATTTTACTTGATTTAGGTTTAGCAAGTGCTGGAATTCATCCTGAAATTGTAAAGCTTATAGGACGCCTTAGATATAGGGCAAGTTATGGGCAAAATGCTCTTGGGCATTCGCTTGAGGTTGCTCATCTTGCCGGAATTATGGCTGCTGAAATGGGTGCGGATGAGATGCTTGCAAAAAGAGCCGGACTTCTTCACGATATAGGAAAAGCTTTAACTCATGAAATAGGCGGAGACCATGTGAGTTTAGGATATGATTTATGTAAGCGCTATAATGAGCCGCAAGAAGTTTTAAATGCAATAAAAGCTCATCACGGCTATGAAGAACCAACAAGTATTGAATCAGCTGTAGTTTGTGCTGCAGATGCACTCTCTGCAGCAAGACCCGGAGCAAGACGTGAAGTTCTTGAAGCGTTTTTAAAAAGGGTTCAGGCTATTGAAGAGATTGCTACAAGTTTTGAAGGGGTAATTAAGGCATATGCTATGAATGCAGGACGTGAAGTGAGGGTTATAGTAGAATCCGATTTAATAAGTGATGATGAGTCTGTACTTTTAGCAAGGGAAATTGCAAAAAGAATAGGTACGGAAGTTAATTTTCCAGGTGAAATTAAAGTAAATGTTATAAGAGAGAAAAGAGCTATTGATTATGCCGTTGCATCTTAAGGAGTTAAAATGGAAATTTTAGTAAAACCTTGCGGAGAATTTTATACAAATTGTTATATAGTAGATAAAAAAATAATAATAGACCCCGGGGTTAGGGCATTTGAATTTGTAAAAGAGCACGTAAAAGAGCCTGTGGCTATTATCTTAACTCACGGTCATTTTGATCATATGTGGGATAGTAAGAGGATAAAAGAGTATTACAATATTCCCATTTACATTCACAAAGATGATGCTTTTATGCTTGAGAATGACCCTTTTAGATATAATCCGCCAAAAGTTAAAGCTGATGTTTTAATGGAAGAGGGTAGCTATAAAATAGGGGATTATGATGTTTTAATCCGTCATTTTCCGGGTCATACCCCAGGAAGCATTACAATTGAAATTGGTAATGAAATGTTTAGCGGGGATTTTATTTTTGATGGAAGTATTGGTAGGGTTGATTTTCCATATTCTAATCCAGAAAAAATGAAAGAATCAATTAAAAAGTTTTTACAAATTCCTTATGATAAAAGAGTTATGCCAGGCCATGGAGCAATTACCACAATAAAAAAGGCACAAAAGTTTTTGCCTATGTGGCTGGATTATTTGTAAGTATTATTAAAAACACATCAAAATCTTTGTGCTTTTTTACTTTATGAATTATCTTATATTCCATTTTCCAATCATCAAAATACTCTTTTAATTCCTCTTTACTAAATCCAAAGTGGCATACATCATCGTTTCCTCTTGTATGAAAACTTCCGTCTTCTTTATCTAAGTCTGCTATAAAAACTTTATTAGTTATTTCTTTTAGTTTTTTAGATAGTGCTTTTATGTTTTTTATATGATGTATAGTCATTGATGAAATTACTATATCAAATTTTTCATCAATTTCAAAAATATCTTTTTTATAAGCTTTTGCATTTAAATGGAATCTTTTTGCTTTTTCATTGAATTTTTCTACCATCTTTTCAGATATATCAATTCCTATAACTTCTTTTACAAAAGGGGCTATATTTAAGCCTATAAGACCTGTTCCGCATCCAAATTCAAGTACTCTTTCATCTCCTTTTAGATGAGGTAGGATATTTTTTACAACCGCTTTTGCAAGATTTACGCGTCTTGGTAAATCATCCCAGGTTAGTGCATCTAAATCAAACCTGTTCATCTTATTTCCAGATGGTTTGTATTCCGGCTTTATTTAGAGCTTTTATTATATGGCTCATTTGAGTCGATTTGTTTTTACACCATTTAGGAGCTAAGAGATTTTCAGTTCCCGCTGTCATTCTTTGAATTGATATGTTTTGAGGGAGCATTTTTATTGCTTTTATTAATGTATCAATATAAAGCTCTTCTGTTATTGGACTAAATGTTCCTTTTTTATACTCAAGTGCAAGAAGGGTGTTTTGTGTAACGTATAAAGGATGAAATTTTATACTGTCAATTCCAAGTTTAATACTATCCTTTACACTTTTTAGCATATCTTCTTGAGTTTCTCCCGGAAGTCCGAAGATAAGATGACCGCATACGTTTAATCCCATATCTTTTGTTTTTGTGATTGTTTCAATTACGTTTTGAAAATTATGTCCTCTGTTTATTTTTTTTAATGTTTTATTATTTGATGTCTGAATGCCGTATTCTATCCATATTTCATAATTTTTACTGAGCTCTTTTAAATATTCAAGTGTTTTATCTTCAATACTGTCTGTTCTTGTGCCAACACTTATTCCAATTACATCTGGGAATGAGAGAGCCTTTTCATAAAGTACTTTTAAAGTTTCAAAAGGAGCGTATGTATTTGTAAAACTTTGAAAATAAACAATAAATTTCTTTGCTCCATATAGTTTTTTTAAAGTAGGAAGAGTATTGAAAAACTGAAATTCAAGGCTTTTAAGCTGTTTGTCTAAAAGCGGATTTTCTTTAGAATTGAGATTTAAGCTGAATTTTTCTTTTGTAAAGTTTGGAGAAAAGCTTTCATTTTCGCAAAATACACATCCTCCTCTTGCAACAGTCCCGTCAATGTTTGGACAGGTAAAACCCGGAATTGAAATTGGGACTTTTTTTACTTTTGTATTAAACTTTTCTTTTAAATATTTTCCAAATGTATAAAGTTTATCCATTATACCTCTTTTTTGCTCTCTTTATAACAAAAAAGAGAAAAAAAGTCCAGATTAAAGGATGGGATAGTTGCCATCAAAGCAGGCAAAACAGTAATTCTCCTTTTTATCTTTAATGGCTCTAACTAACCCTTCAATTGATAAATAAGCCAAACTGTCAGCTTCTATGTATTTTGCAATTTCTTCAATTGAAAGTTTTGAAGCAATCAGTTCTTCTTTGCTTGGAGTATCCACTCCATAATAACAAGGTCCCGTAGTTGCAGGTGATGCAATTCTCATATGAACTTCTTTTGCTCCCGCTTCTTTTAACATTCTGACTATTCTTCTAGAAGTTGTTCCCCTTACAATAGAATCATCAATTACAACAAGTTTTTTCCCTTCGATTTTGTGTTTTATAGGTGAGAGTTTCATTTTTACTTTTAAATCCCTAATCTCCTGAGTCGGTTCGATAAATGTTCTTCCGACATAATGGTTTCTCATAATCGCCATTTCAAAAGGAATGCCGCTCTTTTGTGCATATCCAAGTGCTGCTGCAACTCCGCTATCGGGAACGGGCACTACCATATCCGCATCAACCGGCAACTCTTTTGCAAGTTCCCTTCCCATCTGTTTTCTGATACTATAAACGTTTTTTCCAAATACATTGCTATCAGGTCTTGCAAAATAGATATATTCAAACACACACTGTTTTGGGGTAGGCTCAAAAATCATTTCACTTTTAAGTTCTCCATTTTCAAATGTAATCATTTCACCCGGTAATACATCTCTTACAAATTCAGCACCTACTAATTCAAATGCACAAGTCTCACTTGCAACAATATATCCGCCTGATTTAATTTTACCGATACTTAAAGGTCTAAAGCCAAACGGATCTCTTATTGCAAACATTTTGCTTCTACTGAGAATTATCAAAGAAAAAGCACCTTTTATCTTTTTAACCGCATCAATTATTCTCTCTTTTAAAGTCGATTTTTGATAATTTTTTGCAATTAGATGAATTAAATTTTCTGTATCCATATTGCTTTGGAAAATTGCCCCTATTTTAATTAATTCATCTCTTATTTCTTTTGCATTTACCAAGTTTCCGTTATGGACAATTGAAATTTCGCCAAGTCCGTATCTTGCAAATACAGGTTGAGCATCAAGAATAGAATCATCCCCTGCGGTTGAGTATCTTGTATGTCCTATTGCCATATCGCCTTTTAATACTTTAAAATGCTCTTCTTTAAAAATCTGAGTTACAAGTCCTCTGTCTTTTATAGTGCGAATATGAACTCCATCACTTGAAGATATTCCTGCTGCTTCTTGACCTCTGTGTTGCATTGCAAAAAGAGAATAATATGCTAATTTACTTGCATTTTTGTTTCCATAAATTCCTACTACTGAACACATATGATATCCTTTATATTCCTAAAGCGTCATTAATAGAATAGAGTCCCGGATTTTGATTAATAAGCCATTTTGCAACCTTAATGGCACCTCTTGCAAATGTTTCACGGCTTGTTGCTGTATGGTTTAGTTCTAAAAACTCTCCGTCATTATAAAATCCAACTGTGTGTCTTCCTACAACATCACCGCCTCTTACGGCAAAAACACCTATTTCATCTTTGGTTCTAGCTCCTACGTGCCCGCTTCTGCCTGTTACTATTACATCTTTAAGTTCAAGTCCTCTTGCTTTTGCACAACTCTCAGCTAATGTTAAAGCAGTACCGCTTGGAGCATCGACTTTGTATCTGTGGTGTTGTTCTACTATTTCAATATCAAAGTCTCTTAATTTTTCGCTAACCATTGATACGAGTTTATTAAGAATAGCTACACCTAAACTCATATTTGTGGCATATAAAACAGGAGCTTTTTTACTAACTTCAATCATCAGGTTTTTTTGATGGTCGTTTAGTCCTGTTGTTGCAATTACAAGGGGAGTTGGATTTTCAAGTGCCGCTTCAAGAAGTTTTTGAGTTGCTAGGGGGGCTGAGAAATCAATTACTATATCGCTGTTTTCAAGTAATGTTTTTGCATCGTTTGTAATTACTGTGTCTTTATCGAATTCTATTGTCTGAGGACCTTCAAACATTACCGCACCAATAGGTGTTTTTTCCTCTTTTAAAATTTTTACAAGTAGTTGTCCTACTCTTCCTGTGGCTCCTACAATTCCTACTTTCATTTCTCTTCCTTTTCTATATATTTTATTGCATTAATTGCAGCCACTGCTCCATCTCCTGCAGCAGCAACCACTTGTTTTACGCTGTTTTCTCTTACATCTCCGGCTGCAAAGAGTCCTTTTAGAGATGTTTGCATATTTAAATCGACTTTTATCTCATCCCATTCATTTAATTCTACTAAATCTTTTACAAGCTCGCTATTTACCTTCATTCCTACAAAAACAAAAATTCCATCAACTTTTAATTTTTTTTCTTCACCGTTTAAATTTAAAATTATACCTTCTACAAATTCATTTCCCAATACTTTTTTAACAGTTGCGTTAAAAATTATTTCTATGTTTTGAGTGTTAAATACTTTTTTTTGAGTAACAGGGGCTGCACGGAATTTATCACGTCTGTGGATTAAATACACTTTTTTTGTTATTTTGCTTAAGTAAAGAGCTTCTTCAAGAGCTGTATCACCTCCACCTATTACTGCTACCACTTTGTCTTTATAAAAAAAACCGTCACATACTGCACAATAACTAACCCCTTTTCCTGTAAATTCTTCTTCCCCTTCAAAACCGGCTCTTTTTGGAGTTGCACCTGTTGCAACTATAATGGCTTTTGCGCGATATTCATTTGAGGGCGTTTTAACTAAAAAACCTTTATCTTCTTTTATTTGAGTAACTTCTTCGCTTAAAATTTCACATCCAAATTTTTTTGCCTGCTCAGGCCAGCACGCCATAAATTCAATTCCGCTTTTACTCTCACAAACGCCCGGATAATTTTCAATTTCACTGCTTAAAGTTATCTGGCCTCCCGGAGTTAATTTTTCAAGTATTAGTGTATCAGCTCCAAGACGGCTTGCGTAAATTCCAGCACTAAGCCCTGCAGGCCCTCCTCCTATTATTATTATGTCTTTCATTTTACCTCCTTATTTTATAATCTCAAGAGAACTATCTTGTTTATAGAGTTTTTTGTGGTATTTTTTAATTTTTACCACTACCGGAACTTCATAAATGTTTAAGTGTTGAATAAGTTTTATTATTGTGTTTATTCCTGCAGTTGTATAAATTACACCTTTTATATTTTTTCTTTGTTGGTAAATATCTACTGCAAGAATAGGTGCATCTTTAGGAATTTTTTTGATTAAAGAATTTACATCAGACATTCTTGAGCTAAAAAGCAAAAGATAGTAAGTGTCACTTTTAGGCTCAAAAATATCTGATTTTTCATAAAGGGTTATTTTGTTAAAATCAACAAATTTATAAGTGGAAAATTTGTAATTGTAGTAGAAAAAAAAAGCAGCTACCATTAATGCTCCAAAAAAGGAGCTAAAAGTATAAAAAAATTTATTTCTTATACTTATTCTCCAAGAAGTGCATTAAGTTTTTGCTCATACATAGCTTTTGGAGCAGCTCCTATCATTTGGTCTACGATTTGACCGTCTTTAATAAATAAAACTGTAGGAATGCTTCTAATTCCAAATTGCATAGCAAGTTCTTGTTGTTCGTCAGTATTGATTTTACCAACTACAACACCTTTGTCTTTATATTCTTCGCTTAACTCTTCAATAATTGGAGCAATCATTCTACAAGGTCCGCACCAAGGCGCCCAGAAATCTACTACTACTATTTTATTGTTTTTTACGATATCTTCAAAATTCTCTCTTGTAATTTCTAATGCCATTATATCTCCTTAATTTTTTTATTTTATTATACACAAAATTTTTCGATTTATTCATTAACTGAGGCGGTTTTTTTAAATTTTAACGATAA
>JAMOSM010000130.1 GCA_027063075.1 Nautiliaceae bacterium
GTCATAAATAGAAATATTATTTTGAACTTTTACACCATTTCCTATTTTTACATTAGGGCCTATTACACAGTTTTGACCGAAAGAACAGTTTTTACCAATTTTAGTATTACTTAAAACATGACAAAAATGCCAAATTTTTGTTCCCTCTCCTATTTCTACGTTGTCATCAACGTAAGAGCTTTCATGTACAAAATATTTTTTATCCATTTAAAACCTTTTTAGCAAAAGGATGATAATCTCCTCTAAGTCCTACTGGTTCTAAATGTCTAATAGTTGAAACGATATCAATTGACTTTCTTGCTTCATCAAGTCCAAATCCATTACCCTTTAATATCTCTTCATAACTTCTTGTATGGAGTTCTGTAAATCCTCCGCTAAACTCAATCTCTTCTCCATCAACAGTTATACTTCTGTATGTCCTTTGACCTTTTGCTTTAATATTATCTGGAATATAATCATATATTACACTTAAAAACCATCTGACATTGGCATGTTTTAACTTTAAAAACCCTGCATTTGCAAATTCAGTTTTTACATGAACGATGTTTTCTTCTACTTCTCCAAATATCCAGCTTAACATATCATAAAAATGAACCCCTATGTTAGTTGCTATTCCCCCGCTTTTACTCTCATCACCTTTCCATGATATAAAATACCATTTTCCTCTACTTGTGAGATATGTTAAGTCTATATCATAAACTTTATCAGGATTTTCTTGAAGTTCTTTTGTTACTCTCTCTTTTAATGCAATAATTGAAGGATGGAGTCTAAGTTGTAATATATTATAAACTTTTTTTCCAGTTTCTTTTTCAATCTCTTTTAAAGCGTCTATATTCCAAGGATTAAGCACAAGAGGTTTTTCACATATAGCATTCGCTCCGCTTCTTAAAGCCCATCTTATATGAGCATCATGTAAATAATTAGGAGTTGTTATACTTACATAATCAATTTTTTCACCATTTCGTCTAAGTTTATCTACATGCCTGTCAAACCTTTCAAACTCTGTAAAAAAATCAGCTTCCGGAAAGAAACTATCAATTATCCCTACACTGTCACATTTATCAAGTGCTACTACTAAATTGTTTCCTGTATCTTTAATTGCTTTCATATGTCTTGGAGCAATATATCCGGCAGCTCCTATAAGTGCAAACTTTTTCATCACAATCTCCCATCAACAATAGACTTATCAAAAAAGCTTTTAATATCATAAACAGCTATATCTTTTTTCTCTTTTGCTTTTTTCAAATCTTCCTCTAATTCTTTAAACTCCTTATGAGAAACAGCAAGCACAACCCCGTCATAATCATTCATATTAATATTATCTTTTAATTCAATCCCATACTCTCTTTTCACTTCCTCTTTATCTGCCCATGGGTCATATACATCAACATTACACCCAAACTCTTCAAGTTCTCTTACAACGTCTATAACCCTACTATTTCTAATATCCGGACAATTCTCTTTAAAAGTAATTCCAAGTACCAATACTTTACTTCCCTTTATCGTATGCCCTTTTTTTATCATAAGTTTTATAAGTTTATTCGCTACAAATATCCCCATATTATCATTTATTCTTCTACCACTTAATATCACTTCCGGATAATATCCCACTTCTTGAGCTTTATAAGTTAAATAATATGGATCAACCCCTATGCAGTGTCCTCCCACAAGCCCTGGAGTAAATTTTAAAAAGTTCCACTTAGTCCCTGCTGCTTCAAGCACCTCTTTTGTGTCTATACCTAATCTGTCAAATATTAAAGCAAGTTCATTTACAAATGAAATATTTACATCTCTTTGAGTATTCTCTATTACTTTCGCAGCTTCTGCCACTTTAATCGATGGTGCTAAATGAGTACCAGCTTCAATTATACTTGCATACATCTTATCTATCTCTTTTGCAATTTCCGGAGTACTCCCTGATGTTACTTTTAATATTTTCTTAACTGTATGTTCTTTATCTCCCGGATTTATTCTCTCTGGTGAATATCCTACAAAAAAATCCTTATTAAATTTAAGCCCTGATTCTTTTTCAAGAATTGGCACACAAACTTCTTCTGTGCATCCCGGATATACAGTACTCTCATATATTACTATATCCCCTTTTTTTAATATCTTACCTATTGATTCGCTAGCTTTTTTTAAAGGTGTTAAATCTGGATTTTTATTTTTATCTATTGGAGTCGGTACTGTAACTATATATACATTTGCTTCTTTTATATCCTCTAATTTATCTGTAAATTTTATTCCTCTACTAATTGCTTCTTTTAACTCCTCTTCTTCCACTTCTAATGTTCTATCATATCCTTTATTTAATTCATTTATTCTCCATCTCGCTATATCAAAACCCATAACCGGATATTTCTCACTAAATGCCACTGCTAACGGTAAGCCTACATATCCTAAACCTATTATTGCTATTTTCTTATTTAAATCCATAATATCTTCCTTTTTACAAAACATTACTTAACTTCAATCTCATCTTTAATTTTTTCAAAAAGTTTTTTACCAATACCCTTTACTTTCATAATATCTTCTATTTTTTCAAACTTATGTTTTTCTCTGTATTTTATGATAGCTAAAGCTTTTTTGTGACCAATTCCACTGAGAGTGTGAAGTTCTTTCATCGTAGCAGTATTTATATTAATTGCCCCAAAAGCAAAAATCCCTGTTAAAAACAAAACAAACTTTTTCATCCTTTCTCCTTAATCCCTACTATAAATGTCTCTTGTATATACTTTCTCTTTATAGTTTTTCAATTTTTCATCCATTCTGTTAGCTAAAATTATATCACATTTTTTAGCAAATTCTTTAAAATCTTTTATAAATTCCACCCCTTCAACTTCATCTCCTTTTGCCATAGGTTCATAAACTACAAGTTTTACAAAGGGTCTAAGCATTTCCATTACATCAAATATAGCAGAACTTCTAAAGTTATCACTCCCTGCTTTCATCGTAAGCCTATAAACCCCTACAACTTGTGGATTTTTATCAAGTATGCGTTTTGCTATAAATTCTTTTCTTGTAGTATTACTATCAACAATAGCTTCTATTAATCTTTGAGGAATATTCTCAAGTGTATAATTTGCTAAAAGCTGTTTTGTGTCTTTTGGCAGACAATATCCCCCATATCCAAAACTTGGATTATTGTAATAATTTCCAATTCTCGGGTCAAGACAAATACCTTCTATAATTTCTTTTGTATTAAGACCTTTCATTTCAGCAAAAGTATCAAGCTCATTAAAAAACGAAATCCTCATAGCTAAATAAGTATTTGCAAAAAGTTTTATAGCCTCAGCTTCTGTATTATTAGTATAAAGAATAGGAATAGTTTCTTTAAAAGCCCCGTCTCTTAATAAATTTGCAAAAATCTCAGCTCTTGTACTTTTTTCTCCCACTATTATCCTGCTTGGATACAAGCTATCAAACAGAGCTTTTCCTTCCCTTAAAAACTCAGGTACAAAAAATATATTATCATAACTAAACTCTTTTTTAATTCTTTCTGTATATCCAATAGGAATAGTTGAGCGAATTACAATTGTAGCACTTGGATTAATTTCAATTACATCTTTTATTACACTCTCAACCGATTTAGTATTAAAATAATTTGTAATAGGGTCATAATCTGTGGGAGTTGCAACTACCACATATTCAGCATCCTTATAAGCCTCTTTCTTATTGGTAGTGGCTTTAAGACTTAACTTTTTAGTTTGAAAAAATTCAGTTATTTCCTTATCTTCTATAGGAGATATTCTCTTATTTATCATTTCAACTTTTTCAGGTATTATATCAAGCGCTACAACTTCATTATTTTGAGCTAAAAGCACGGCATTACTAAGCCCTACATATCCTGTCCCCGCTATTGCTATTTTCATTTATCATCCTTTTCTATCACTAAAATATTCATCCTCTCTCCTTTAAAAACTTAATTAAAAACAAATCCTTTTCATTTTTTATTAAAATAAAATTTTTTCCTCTTTTACAAAAAAAACCTTTAATACACTCTTTATTTAAAATTTTATCAAAAAAATCGGGAGGATAGTGACTTCCTAAATACTCTTTAACGAACTTTTTTTTATCTATACATCTATTTTCGATACATACAAAAGAATTTTTAATAGTTATCTCAAAAGGCTTTAAACCGCCTTTATAGATTACAACTTTTTTATACCCAAAACCTTTTTTTAAAAAGCCTTGATCTGAGAGTTTTATTTTTGGAGTTTTAATAACGGCATAAATAGGAGTGGTTTTAGTAGAACAACCTATAAAAAAAAGTATTAAAACTAACGCAATTTTTTGCATCTTTTTTTTCCGAGTTTAATAATTTTTGAGGCTTCTCCCTCAAAAAACTCTCTTTTATCCTCAACAACTATATCCGCCATCTCTTTTGCCCATTTTTCATCAAAATTTTTTCCATGTAAATTTGCAGATGTCGAATACATCCAAGAAAATTTTTTTAAAAATTCAAGGTGTTTTTCATCCCTTACCACCCTAAAACTCTCACCATTTGGATAAATAAAAGTAGTCTTCTTAGCTCTTCTGACTTGTTTTTTAAATTTATTAGGAACCCTTACAAAATTTTTAAGCGTATCTAAACTGTCAACTTCTCTTAAAACAGGTTTATTTAAAGGGCGTTTTTTTAATCTGTTTAATTTCTCCTTATCCTGAGATAAAAAACCAACAGTAGTATCGGTTTGAGCAAGATATACTTTATCAGGTTGCATTACTATTCCTTAATAAAATCGCAATCTCATCCATCTCTCTTGCCTCTTTTAACTGAAGTTTTCTTATTTTTTTCTTTATCTCTTTATTTTGAAGATATTTCATTTTTTCATACTCAATATTTGCTTTTTTCAGCTCTTCTAAAAGCTCTTTTTTTCTTGAATTTAGTACATCTATTTGGCTGTTTATATTTTCAATTTCATTTTGTAAAAGATATTGCATCTGTTTTAGTTGATTAATCTCAGAAAAAGTGCCACTTTTTGGCAAAGAAAAAGAAAGAAGCTCTTTTTTTAAAGAAGCTTCCTTTTCTTTTAGCATTTTTATAGAAGAGTTTATTTTCCGAATATTTCTTTCAATTTTTTCTATTTCATTTTTTCTAAGTTTTACTAAATCATCAAATTTTGTTTTCATCTAATAATAGTAGCATCTCTTTCTGCACCGGTTGAGATGTATTTAATTTTTGTACCTATTTTATCTTCTAAAAATTCAATATATTTTTTAGCATTTTCAGGAAGCTCATCCCAGTTTTTAACTCCTTCACTTCCCTTCCATCCATCAAGCTCAACATAAACAGGCTCAACCCCTTCTAAATCACTCGGAAAATAATCAATCTCTTCTTTATCTTTTTTATAAGCCACACACACTTTTACTTTATCAAACCCATCAAGGACGTCAAGTTTCATAATGGCAACTTCATCGCACCCGTTAAGAGTTACGGCATACTTTGCAGCCACAACATCAAACCACCCACATCTTCTTGGTCTTCCTGTTGTTGTTCCAAATTCAGCCCCCTGTTTTCTTATCCTATTACCTGCTTCAGTTAAATCTTCTGTTGGAAAAGGTCCGTTTCCAACCCTTGTAGTATAAGCTTTTGCAATTCCAATTACTTTATTAAGTCTTTTTGGAGGAATACCACTGCCTGTTAGTGCCCCTGATGCAATTGTATTAGAACTTGTAACATACGGATATGTCCCGTGGTCTATATCAAGAAGCGTTGCCTGAGCACCTTCAAGAAGCATATTTTTATCAAAATTATCCCAAAGATATTTTGTAGTATCAACTATCATATCTCCAAGCTCGTTTTGCCACTCTTTTAGTTTATTTTCAAGCTCTCTAATAGATGGAATTTCAATACCAAGATACTCAAAATAGCCTTTGTTCATTTCATAATAGTGATCAAGCTTTTCAAGAAGTTTTGGAATGTTTTTAAGCTCACCCATCCTAACCCCAACTCTTGCAATCTTATCTGCATATGCCGGACCTATTCCTCTTCCTGTAGTTCCAATTGCGTTCTTGCCTCTTAATCTCTCACGCGCCTGGTCTATTGCAATATGATGGTCCAAAATCATATGGGCTTTATCTGAAATTAAAAGTTTATCTTTTATCTCATCTCCAAAGTTTTTTATCTCTTTAATAAGCTGAGGAGGATATACAACAACCCCGTTTGCTATTACATTTGTTGCGTTCTTGTTTAAAACCCCGCTTGGCAGAAGATGCAGAGCATACTTTTTACCATCAACCACAACAGTATGACCCGCATTATGCCCTCCTTGAGAGCGAATAACTATATCATAATTTTTGGCTACCAAATCAACAATTTTACCCTTACCTTCATCACCCCATTGAAGTCCTACTATTAAATTAACCATCTAAATCCTTTAAAAGATTATCTGTATAAATTGAAAATCCGGCACTTTTAATACCTTCTACCTTATACTCCCCACCTTTTGCAATACAGTCGTTTTTATTTAAAAATCTATAAAAAAGACCTGTATAATATCTTAAATTCGCAACATACAAAGGTGCTAAAATAATATCATAATTTATACTATCAGCTAACTTTTTCATCTCTTTTAAATAATCAGCTATTTCTTTTGGAAACTTGCTAAAATTTATATCATCTGCACTATTTATTTTTAAAAGCTCTTTTAACCAAGGCTCTTTAAACTTATAAGTTTTCATTTTTTTAATATCTTCAATATCAAGCCCTGTAAGTTCACACACTTTTTTTGGAATCTGAATATGAGACAAAACCAAAGGATATTTTTTATTAAGTCTTTTTAAAATATCGATGTTTGTATTTAAC
>JAMOSM010000131.1 GCA_027063075.1 Nautiliaceae bacterium
TTCTTTTTTATTCACTTATTTTTTTAACAATCTTTTTATTACCTAAAAAGGAAGTATTTTTTCATATATTTAAAGGTTTAGGAAATGTTTGATTTAATAATTCATTTTATAACAACTTATGCTATAAGTTTTTATTTAATAACAGTCCTTCAGTGGTACAATTATAAAGTTAATAGAATCATTTTTCATTTTCACAATTATAAATGGCATATTTTTTATCTTCTAATTCCTATTATTACTTATATTTTTGCCTATAGATTTTTTTGGATATATCTGTTTTTTGGATACCTGCCGGCACTGTTTTTGTGGTATAAAAGAATTAAAAAGCCCCTTAACTTTACACAAAGGGTAAAAAGATTTTTATTGATTTTAGGATTTTTGGAAACATTTAACCTGGTTTTAATGAACAAATATCACAATAATCCCGGACTTTCCTTGGTTGTTGTATTGTCTCTTGTTGTTATAATAAGTGAACTTATTGAAGAGTTTTTATTTTCTTTATATAAGAAAAAGGCTAAAGAAAAACTTGAGAAAATCAGCCCTAAAATTATTACCATTACCGGAAGTTACGGAAAAACATCTATTAAGAACTTTGTATATCAGCTTTTAAAAGACGATTTTAAGATTTATAAAACTCCAAGAAGTGTAAATACCTTAAAAGGAATTGTGCTTGATATAAATACAGCTCTTCCTGAAGATACGCAAATTTACATAACAGAAGCGGGAGCTAGGGAGAGGGGAGATATAAAAGAGATTGTGCAGTTTTTACAAAACCATTATGCAATACTCGGAAAGATAGGACCTCAGCATATAGAGTATTTTAAAACCCTAGATAATATTAAAAAAACAAAGCTTGAAATTTTTGAATCTTCAAGACTTATAAAAGGCTTTTCTTATGATATCCCTTATAATGAAAAAGTGCTGTTAATAGAAAATAAAATATATAATGTAAAATCCTCTCTTGATGGAATTGAATGGGATTTGGAAATTGATGATAACATATACCACTTTAAAAGTGGGATACTTGGAGAATTTAATGTAATAAATATTTCACTTGCCGTTTATCAAGCGTATGAATTTATAAAAGACATTTCAAAACTTCAGGAAAAAGTTGCAAAACTTCAAAGCGTTCCTCACAGACTTCAAAAAATAGAAGTAGGGGGTAAAATTATTATTGATGACAGTTTTAACGGTAATCTTGAAGGAATGCTAAAAAGCTTTAAGCTTGTGCGCGAATATCCGGGCAGAAAAGTTATAGTAACCCCCGGACTTGTGGAAGCTACAAAAGAGATGAATGAAAAACTTGCAAAAGAGATAAACAAGACATTTGATTTAGCAATAATTACTGGAAATATAAATAAACAAACCCTTTGTAACAACATTACTATTGATAAAATTTCTCTAAAAGACAAATCAAAACTTGAAAAACTTCTTGCCGATGTTACAAATGCAGGGGATTTAATTATCTTTAGCAATGATGCGCCCGATTATTTATAAAGGAGAATAAATGGAGTTTATTAATTATTTAACAGAACATCTTGATAAAACGCTTATAGCCGCAATTGTTATTGCTCTTATTCTTTCATTTATTCCAAAAATTGAGGTACCTATTGAAAAAATTACAAAATTTTTTATGATAATTTCCGTAATTGCTTTAATTTCTCTAACTCTTCTTGTAAGTTATGATGTTATCACAAGAAAACTTTTTCACGGAGGAAGTATTGCCCTTCAGGAACTTGAATGGCACTTGTATGATATTGTGTTTTTATTTCCTATTGCCTATACTCTTAGTAAAGACAAACATGTAAGAGTTGATATTTTTTATGATAAATTTCCTTTTAAGGTAAAAAAGATAATCAATTTAATAACTATTCTGTTTTTTGTAATTCCTCTTGCAACATTAATAGTTGTAGAGGCTGTTCCCTTTGTTCAGATGAGTTACACCCAGCATGAATCAAGCGGAGACCCGGGAGGACTTTGTTGCAGATGGATTATAAAAAGTGTTATGATTTGGGCTTTTTTAGTAGTGTATTTTCAATCAATTGCAGAACTCAGAAAAATATATTATCAACTAAAACATCATAAAGGTAAATAATGACAGGAATAGTTTTATTTTTAGTTGCTTTTATACTTTTAATGCTTGGAATTCCGGTAGCTTTTGCTTTTGGTGCAAGTGCAATTTTTGCTGCTCTTTTAGACCCTGATATAGGTCTTGATGTGTTTGGGCTTTTGCCTTACAGAATTTATGGGATAATGCAAAACTTTACTTTAATGGCTGTGCCTCTTTTTATATTTATGGGATTTATCTTAGAAAAAAGCAAAATTGCAGAAAATATGCTTGAATCAATTGGAAAACTTTTTGGTCCCATAAGAGGAGGGCTTGCAATTGCCATTGTAATAGTTGGGGCTATTCTTGCAGCATCTACCGGCATTGTTGGAGCAAGTGTTGTTATGATGACTATTATTTCTTTACCTATAATGTTAAAATACGGATACTCTCCAAGACTCGCAAGTGGAGTAATAGCTGCGAGCGGAACATTAGGTCAGCTTATTCCTCCAAGTATTGTTTTGATTATTCTTGGAGCGGTTATGAATATTAGTGTAGGGGATTTGTTTAAAGCGGCAATTATTCCAGGAATTATAATAGTTGGGCTTTATATTTTATATATCTTAATTATTGCTTTTATAAAACCTGAAGCTGCTCCTGCAATAAAAACTGATGAACCTTACTCTAAAGTATTAAAGCAGGCTTTGAAAAGTCTTGTAGCACCATTTATTTTGATTGCCCTTGTTTTAGGGAGTATTTTTGCAGGGGTTGCAACTCCTACTGAATCTGCGGCAATAGGTGCCCTTGGTGCAATTATTCTTACTCTTTTTTACAGAACCTTTAATATAGAGCTTTTAAAGTATGCAAGTGTTGAGACTGTAAAAATTACGGCAATGATTTTTATGATTTTAATAGGCGCAACCGCATTTTCACTGGTATTTAATGAATCTGGGGCAGGGGATATTGTTACGGAATTCTTTACAGACTCGATTTCTAATCAATACACGTTTATTGCCATTACAATGGTTCTTATCTTTATTTTAGGTTTTTTTATTGATTTTATTGAAATTACATTTATTGTAATTCCTATTTTACTTCCGATTGTGGAAGAGTTTAATATAGATCCTTTATGGTTTGCACTTTTAATAGCAATAAACCTTCAAACTTCATTTCTTACACCTCCTTTTGGATTTAGTCTGTTTTATTTAAAAGGGGCGGCCGGAGATATGATAAAAACAAGTGATTTATACAAAGGTATAATTCCTTTTATTATTATTCAGATAATTGCGCTTTTAATAGTGCTTTTTTATCCAGAATTAGTTTATTTATTAGTAGATTAATTATGCTGTATATAGGAACAAGCGGATTTATATACAAAGAATGGGCAGGGCGGTTTTATCCAAGAGAACTTCCAAAATCTAAATGGTTTGATTATTATGCCAAGCAATTTAATTCACTTGAGCTTAATTCCACATTTTACAGGATTCCTCAGCCTTCAACTATAAAATCATGGAAATACAAATTAAAAAAATATCATATGAAAATGAGCGTAAAAGCTAACCAAAACATAACCCATAAATACAAACTTCAAAAACCAGAACTTGCTATAGAGTTTATAAATTTTTTAGAGCCTATAAAAAAATATTTAGGAGCTGTTCTTTTTCAGCTGCCGCCAAGTCTTAAATATGATGCTGTGCTTTTAGAAGAGTTTTTAAACGTACTGCCAAAAGGAAAATATGCAATTGAATTTAGACATAAAACATGGTATAACGATAAAACGTATGAGATATTAAAAACATTTAGAACAGCGCTTGTATGGCATGATTTTAATCAGCCGTTTGTTTTAGAAAAAACAACAAGGTTTATTTATGCAAGATTTCACGGATTTAGCGATAAGTATAAAGGAAGCTATCCCGATGAATTTTTAGAAACTATAATAAACAGAACAAAGCAGGGGTATTGTTATTTTAATAATACTTCAGATGGAAGTGCAATTTTAGATGCAAAAAGACTAAAAGAGTTAATGGAGTTAAAAAAAGATTTTCAAGAGAATATACATTATGTTAAGTAATTTAATAAACAAAAAAACAAAAAGAAAAAAACTCTAACTAATCTAAATCCTCTATATACAAATCCTCATACTGAATAGCACCTGATATACCCTTTGTATAAATATTTACATGCGACATAAATCCATCTTTTTGAAAAGAAGCAAAATGAGTTGTGTCTATTGCTTTTTTAAATTTAGAATTTTTTGAAAGGTCATCGTATTTTTCAATGACTAAGCTCTGTTTTCTTGGAAGTGTTTCAACAACATAAACTAACATTTGATTTTTTTCGGGATATTTAATAAATGTTACATTTACTAATCTTGAATCATTCAAAACACTCATAAACATAGCTTTGTGTGAAGAATTTTTAATTTTAGCATTTGCAGGGTCTGTATTATCCTGATAATGTATATGCCAATTTGGAGAATCTAAATATATTTGAATATAATCTGAGTATATCTTATAGGCTTGAGAATCTGTTAAATTAAGAGCTTTTTTAAGAGCTAAAACCACTTTCTTTTCATTTTCAGGTAAAGCACTGATACCGCCTAAAGCATAAGCATTTAACACTACAAGTAAGAATAAAATTAATTTTTTCATTTATTTTCCTTTTTAATTAAAATTATAGTTAAAAAAGTTTATTTAGTAAATCTTTATTTTCTTCTAAATATTTATCAATCAATTTTCTAAGTTCTTTAGAAGAATCGGAATGTTTCATTTTTGCAATTTTTTTAAAAGCCTCCCATTTTGATTTTTCTACTTTAAAATTCGCATTTTTCATCTCTACCATTAAAAAACCTTTACTTTTTATTTAAATTTTCTATAAATTCCTCGTGAATCAAGCCGTTACTTGCAACAATACATCTATCCTCAAATAAATTATAAACAGCTCCTTCGTCATTTGTAACAACACCCCCTGCTTCTTCTAAAATAAGTTTTCCAGCAGCTACATCCCAAGGTCTAAGATTTATCTCATAAAAGCCTTCAAATCTTCCGCTTGCCACATAACATAAATCAAGTGCAGCACTTCCAAGTCTTCTAATATCTTGACATTTTGGTAAAATATGTTTTAATTTTTCAATTACCCATTTTAAATCTTCTTCATTTTCAGCAGAACTATAAGGAAAACCTGTAGCAATTAACGCTCTTTGGAAATCATTTATATTACTTACTTCTATTAAAACGTCATTCAAATAAGCCCCCTCCCCTTTGATTGCATAAAAAAATTCATTTAAGATAGGATTATAAACAAAAGCATATTTTGGTAAGGCGTTTATATAAACCGCAACACTAATAGCCGTATGTGGAATATGATGAACAAAATTTGTAGTTCCGTCAATAGGGTCAATAATAAAAGTATTTTCAATTTTTTGGGAAAAAATACTCTCTTCTGCTATAAAATTAAACCCAAACTTTTTTAAATTTTCTTTTAAGAATTTTTCTACTTTTATATCATATTCTGTAACTAAATCTTTTAAACCTTTAAACTCAACATTAGAACCTTTAAAATACCCTTCTTTAAATATTTTTCCGGCTTCTTTAATTATATTTTTAATTTCATCAAACACAGCTTAAACCTTTAATTTAAATTTAATTTTATGAAAAATAAAAAAGAAGAAAACTTCTTTTTTATTTTATATTATATCCAAGTTCTCTTGCTACTTTTTTAATGTTCTCAAGTCTTTTTGGAATTGGCGGGTGTGATGAAAAAAGTTCGCTTATAAAACCGACTATTCCAAAAGCTTTCATTTCAGGTGGAAGTGCTACCTGTTCTTTTGGAATATTTCCAAGTTTTGCTAGAGCATAATATATTCCATAAGGTCCATCAATTTTTACAGCACCTGCATCAGCTTTATATTCTCTGTATCTACTAAACCACATAGCTATCATCGTCGCAAAAATAGATAAAACTATCTCAAGTGCAAAACTTATTGCCATATAAGCAAAAGGGTTTGGATTACCTTCTTCATCTTTTGGTGCAATAATGTTAGCAATAAGACGTGATACAAAAAACACAAGTGAGTTTAATACACCTTGCACTAAAGTCATTGTAATCATATCTCCGCTTTTAATATGATTAATTTCGTGTGCTATAACCCCTTCTATTTCTTTTAAGTCCATTAAATCAAATAAAGATGTTGAAACAGCGACAAGTGAATTGCTTTTACTAGGTCCTGTTGCAAATGCATTTGGAGGACCATCAAAAATCCCAACTTCCGGTCTTGGAATTCCGGCTTTGTCAGCTAATTTGTAAGTCGTTTCAAGCAGCCATTTTTCAGCCTCAGTTGTAGGAGTTTCTATTACTCTAACCCCCATACTCATTTTTGCCATCCATTTTGATAAAAGGAGTGAAATAATACTACCACTAAAGCCTATAATTACAGCCAAAATAGCAAGTCCCGTAACACTTTGAGGGTCAATTCTAATATGAAAAATAAGTTCAATTAAAAATATCGAAAAATAGATTGACGCCATTACTGCAATGTTCATCAAAATAAGCATTAAGATTGCCATAATTCCTCCTTAAAAGTTTTAGTCTTATTATATCAAGTTTTATTAAAGACAAATTAATTTTTTTTTCTTATCATTAAATAATATATTGTAACAACAGGAATAACAACATTTAAAACAGTTACAATTATCATTAAAATTCCAAGGTTTGAATAATCTTGAGGTATAATCAC
>JAMOSM010000132.1 GCA_027063075.1 Nautiliaceae bacterium
GTGGATGGAGCAAAAAGCTATTATTATTCTATTAGCACTGCTTAGTCTTGGAATAAAAGATATCTATATCGGACCAAACGCTCCTCAGTTTGTAAATGACGATATTTACAATTTCTTAAAAGAAACATTTAACCTTGGAGTAATTTCAGGAGATATTCACAAAGATTTTGGAAAAGATTTAGCAAGCTAATCCGTTTATACAAGCCCTCCTTTTGAGGCTTTGCCTCACCAACTGAAATATTTTTTAATAAGTTCTTTATCTTTTACAATAAGCCTGCTTCCTCTATTTTCAATAATTCCTAAATCTTTAAATTCTTTTAATTTTCTGCTTAATGTTTCAGGTTTTATATTTAAAATCGAAGCAATTGAGTGCTGTTTTAACTCTTCAAAAGCTTCCGGGTTTTCATATATAAATTTTGCAATTTTTGTTTTGGTATCAAAAATCAGATTTGCTTGTATAACCCCGTCAAGATATTTCATCTTTTTAAGTAAAGAGCTCATTATATTAAAGCAGACTTCCCCTTTTTTCATAAACTCTTTAAACTTAGAAAACTCAATTTTTAAAATAATCCCGTCACTTTCCATAGCGCAGTTTGCAGGATATGGTATATCTTCAAGGTTTGCAAGTTCTGCTATTAAAGAAGGAGCCTTAAACTTATGAATAATAAGTTCATTTCCTTTATTATCAACCTTATAAACCCTCGCACTCCCGCTAAGAAGCAGATGCAGATAACTTGGTGTCTCTTTTTCATAAAAAACTATTTCATCCTTTTTTAGATGTTTAACAATACTAAAACTCTCAATTTTTTCTAAATCCTCTTTACTTAACCCTTTAAATAAAAAAATATCTTTTAACTCCATATTCCCTCTTTTGTTGATTTATATCAATAATTTTAGCAAATTAACAGGTTATAATTGAAAAAAAGGATATAAATGAAGATAAAAAAAGTCGTATTTGAACCGATGAATGAAATACACGAAAATGAAGTTAAAATTCTAAAAAAACTGCTTGAAAAAATAGAAAAACAAGAGCCTTTACAAAAAGAATTTGATGAATTTTTTGAAGATGTAAAACAGCATTTTGAATTTGAAGAAAATTTAATGAAAAAATATGGATTTTTTGCATACGTCCCTCACAAAATGGAACACGACAGAATAATAAACGAATTAAATGAAGTAAAAAAACATTTAAACGAATATGAATGGCTTAAAAAATATTTTAAAGAATACTTTTTACCATGGCTTGATAATCACATAGCCACCATAGACACTGTTACAGGAGGTTTTTTAAATATGGTAGGGGCAAGCCCTACTCAAAAATAAATTTTTCACTAAAAGCCGGTTTAAGTTCATCTATCCAACTGGCTTTTTCATCAAATTTTGCAAAAAAAGGAATATCCACAAGCTCCGGATTTTTTGCCTGAAGCATATTTAAAACAAAAACCTTCTCACCATTTATTTCACTTACCCCAACAACCCCTATTTTCCCGGGAGCCGCACTCATACTAGGACCTCTAACAGTTCTTGCAAGCCCTGAAACCTTACTTATTGCACCTTTATAAATTTTCCAGGCTTCATACAAAGGCACATCAAAATAGTGCTTAGCTCCAGTATCGCGTGCAATAAACATATAATAAGGAATCATTCCAAGACTTACCTGCTTTTTCCACATCTTCTCCCAAACTTCGCTACTTGCGTTTATATGTCTAAGAACAGGTGACTGAGTTCTTATTATTGCACCTGTATTTTGAATATTTTTAACAGCTTTTTCTAATACTTCAGTTCCAAGTTCTTTATAATGGTTAAAGTGAGCCATAAAAGCAAGGTGATATCCGCTATCAACTATCTCTTTAAAAAGATTTAACAAATCTTCACTGTCAGGGTCACTTACAAACCTGTAAGGCCAGAATCCAAGCACTTTTGAGCCAAAGCGGATGTTTTTTAGATGAGGTATCTTTGCCTTAAGTATAGGCTCAACATAAGCTCTTAGAAGTTTTGAGCTCATTACAAGCGGGTCACCACCTGTGAATAAAATATCGGTAATTGTAGGATTTGCTCTTATATAATCAATTAAAACCTCAACCTCACGACTAGCAAATTTAAGTTCATTTATCCCTGTAAATTGAGGCCATCTAAAACAAAAACTACAATATGCGTGGCAGGTTTGTCCCTGTTTTGGAAAAAATAAAATTGTCTCTTTATATTTATGCTGACTTCCTTCAAGTTTTTTTCCGTTAATTTCGGGAATGTTTTCTTTTTGTCCGGCAGGATGGGGATTTAGGCTCATTCTAATATCATAAACCGCTTTTTTTAATTTTTCTTTGTCATTCAAATTTTCAATAAGTTTTTTATAATCATCTTCTTTTAACATCTCTTTTTGTGGAAAAACAAGCCTAAAAATCGGGTCATTTTTATAATTTTCCCAGTCAATTAAACTTAATATATAATTATTTACCTTAAACGGAAAAACAAGCGAGGCTATCTCTATCTCTTTTATTTCATTTTCAGGCAAAAGCTTTTTTTCTTTATTTAATTCCTTAAACGATTTTATATTGTAAGCTTTGTAAGTCATTTTTCTCCTTTATAATTTTTTATCAGTCTTTTTAATTTTTTAATATCCTCTTTTGTGGATTTATAAAAGACAATCTTTTGATATAGCTCATTTATCTCATCTAAACGCTTATCGTTAAAACTGCTTAAAAATTCATAAACACTTTGCTTTTGCGGTCTTTTTTTAAGTTTTTTATACAGCGGGTCTAAGAGTTCTTTTCTTCTTAAGTTTTTTGCAATCAACACAATTAAAACAACAAAAATCAAAAAACTTATTATTATTGTAACAAAATGAGCTTTAAAAAACTTTAAAAATTTTTCTTGTTTAAAAGCGTCATACTTTAAAATCCACTCTTCTATTAAAAATCTGATATATGAAAGATAAACATCAAGATAATTTGGCTTTACTTTTGCAAACTCTTTTATACTCTCATTTTTATAAGCAAACTCCGTCGGGTCAACTCTTACCCAAATTCCATTTATCAAAACTTCACTCCACGCATGAGCGTCTTTTGAATAAATTTTATAATAGCCTTTTATAGATGAATTGCTCATATATCCTACAACCACCCTTGCAGGAAGACCCGCCATTCTGCAAAAAAGAGTAAATGCAGAGGCAAAATGGGTACAGTATCCTCTTTTTTTCTCAAATAGAGAATCCACTATATTTAAAGGGTCAAGATTTTTAGGTTTTAACGAATAAACAATTTTTTGTGATTTAAAAAATTTGATAATTTCACTTAAGCGTTTTTTTTCATCTTTTATTTTTAAAAATCTTTTTGCCTCTTTTTGAGCGTTTAAATTTTTTGTTTTATCATATACTAGATCAATAAAAGGAAATTTTACAGGAGAGAGTTTATAATTCAATGCAGACGTTATTTGAATAAAAAGCAGTTTGTTTATAGGTTTTTTAGACTTTAAAACAAAGTTTTCATCCAGCTTCCCATATTCGCTCTCTATTGGCAAATCAACCGCAAAAATATAATTTTGTAGGTTTGGATACTCTTTTAAATAATAAACCTCTAAATCAGAAATGCTTACAAGCTTATCCTTAATACTAATTCCCCTTACCCATTCCCCGTTTTTATAGATATTTAAAACATCTCCCCTTAAATAAATTTTTGGATAGATTTTTGAGAGTTTAAATTCAACAACAGGGGTTTTACTAAGAGTGACAGATTCATTTGAAGCTTTTACAATCCCACTAAAACTGCTTGAGTAGTTCTCTCCTGAAAATCCAAAAATAAAGTGTCTTTGATGAACTCTTGGAAAAAACAGAAAAAGCAAAATAACTAAAGGCAAAGAAAACAAAAAAACCTGAAAAGATTTTATTAAAGAATCTTTTAAATTCATATATCTGTAAAAAACAAGCACTAAAAAAATAAAAATCTCAAACAATAAATAAAAAAGCATATAGACATTCTGAAAAAAGACAATTCCTAAACCAAAAAACAAAAAAGGTGTAAGCTTTACATAAAAATTCACCTCTTTTGTTCTTTGAAGATAATATCCCCAAACAAGCATACTTGCCAAAAATTTGACATAAAGCCTAAAATCTTTAAACTCCCAAAAGTTATAAAAAGAAAAAACAATACTAAAAGCCCCTAAAAGCCAAAGAACAGAAGTCTTTTTTTTATATACGAAATAAGCTCCCACAATTACAAAAACTTTCATTAAAACAGGCAAAACAAAAAAAAACGGCAAAAACGTAACAAAAACCAATATATCAATATAAAGCCAGTTTTTTGAATACCTCATCAAACCCCTCTTTTGAATTAATTTCCATATCAGGCAAAATTATTTTAAACTCTTCCCCCATCTCATACGCCTCATAAGCCCACTTTGCAAGCTGAGATATTTTATCTTCTTTATTTCCTGGAATTTTTGAATAATCAAAAACCAGCTCCCTGCCTTTTTTCTTTCCTCCAAAAACCTTTACCTGTAAATCCTCCTTAGCTAAAGATGGCCAGTGAATATATTTCATATCTTCATAGTTATACTGTTTTAAACCCTCAAAATCATTTTCCTCTTTTCCAAAAAAAGCTGTTTTTAAACTCTCCCCTTTTAAAGCCGGATAAACTAAAACTTTTACAGGAATTTTTTTATAAAAAACCGCAAGCTTAAACGGATAAGAACTTTTTATCAAAAACTCTTTTTTATTAATTCCCCTTTTTTCAAAAATCACTTCATTTTCAATTTCTGCAAAAAAATCCCCTTCCTTTTTAAAAGGCAAAACAACCTTATCCCCTGCAAAAATCCTGATATCAGGAAGTGAATAGAAAGCTTTTTTTATATTGACTCTTCCTAAAATCATTCCAATAAGACTAAAAGAAAAAATAAAAAAAAGAGTAATATAAGCTAAATTGTTATTATGAACATACCCCATTATAAAAAAAAGCACCATCAGCAAAATAATTAAATAAAAGTTTTTTGTTTTTTTAACTTTAATAGATGTAGTTAATAATTTTTTCATCTGAATTCTCACCTAATCTGTGAGTCGTAATATATTTTAAAACATCTAAAACATCCTGATCTATTACAAACTCTCTTGAATTTAAAAAAGCATACGCCTTACTTATTTCAAGCAAAGATATCAAAGCCCTTGTTGAAAGACCAATCTCAAAAATTTTTCTGCTAACTTCCCCTATTTTTACAATAAAATCATAAATCTTTTCATCTACATATATATTTTTGACCCTTTTTTTTAATTCCACAGCTTCTTTAAAGGTATTAAACTTAATCTCTTTTCTTTGCAAAATAAGTTTTTCTGAATCTTTATCAGGATAACCTACACTAAGACTTATTCCAAACCTGTCTATTTGGGAAAGGGGCAGAGGATAAATACCGTGTTCTTTTGGATTTTGAGTAGCTATTACAAAAAAATTCTCACTTAATTTATACGTTATTCCATCAATACTAACCTGTCTCTCCTCCATTGCCTCTAAAAGAGCGCTTTGGGCTTTAGGAGATGCGCGGTTTATTTCATCTGCAAGCAGAATATCTGTAAAAACAGGACCTTTTTTAAAAACAAACTCTCTTTTTTTAACATCAAAATAATTAACCCCTATTATATCACTTGGAAGCATATCGGCTGTGAATTGAATCCTTTTAAATTCAAGTCCTAAAACCTTTGCAATGGTTTTTGCCATTGTTGTTTTTCCAACTCCCGGAATATCCTCAATCAATACATGCTGGTTTGCCAAAAAAGCACAAAGAATCAATTTTATTTTTTCTTCTTTTCCTTTTATAACTTTTTCAATCTCTTTTATTACTTGTAAAATTTCAACCTCCTTAGTATAATTTTAAAAAAGGATTTGCAATGAACTATATTGACTTAATAGAACTAGACGTAACGGCAAATGCTTTGGTTATTAAATCTTATCAAGGTGATATTAATTCTATCATAAAAATTGAAGATAAAGAAATTGAAGAAATGAAGCTGAAAAAAGACTCAATAAGCTTTTTTACAATTTCAAGAAATTTCAAAAATCCAATCAAGCCGGAATTTACAATCTTTATTTATACATTAAACAATATAATTATCGAAATGGTGTTTGAAAGTGATGACATAAAAAGCTTAGAGGGCTTAGAAGAGTATATAAAATCAATCCTTATATAACCTGATATTTCCTAAGCTCCTCTTCGCTTATCCTTTCAATCAGTCCAAGTTTTTTTAATTTTTCAATTACTTCTTTTGTGGTATCAACATCAGGCGGCCACTCTCTGTCAAACTCATCAATATTTTTATCTTTATTTGTACCATCAATCCCGATAATCTCTTCAATCCAGATATCACGCAACGCATCAATATTGTTTGTGACTCTCCAAATTAACATATAAGGATTAAAAGTCTCAGGCGTATTAATAAACACTACAATTCTAAGATGTTTTTTTAGTGCTTTTAACTTATCAAAAATTTCACGGGCTCTTTTTGTTTTTTTGTATTTTATTACACATATTGGATTTTTGGTATGAGTCATATACTGCTTAATTTCTTCTACGCTCTCATCAAGCTCTTTTATTCTCTCAAAAAGCTCTTTATCCTCTAAAATTTCAATATCAATTCCCTTAGCCTCTTTTGTAGCATCAATACCAAGCTTACCGCCTACAAGCTCTTTTATGCTTGAATGGTCAAGCTCATCTACTATTCCCTTACTGATAAGGATATTCTCAGGGTCAAAATGATTTAGAATATATTCA
>JAMOSM010000133.1 GCA_027063075.1 Nautiliaceae bacterium
GTGGAAGCATAAAGGCTTTTTGAGACCCTCCAATTACTACGTCAATATTACTTGTATCAATATCTTCAACTCCAAGGGCAGTAATTCCATCAGCAACTATCATAATATCAGGATTTATAAGTTTAACTTCAGCTGCAATCTCTTCAACCGGATGTCTAAGCCCTCCTGCAGATTCACTAATTTGTATAAAAAGACTATCAATATTTTTATCATCTTCAATCGCTGCTACTATTTCATCAACACTTGCAGGGGTATCCCAGTCATATTTAATCTCTTTATATTCAATTCCATAAGCCTCACAAATTTTACCCCATCTCTCACCAAACTTTCCGGCATTAATAGTAAGAGCCTTATTTTTAACAATATTTATTACACTCGCTTCCATTGCTCCAGTTCCTGAGCTTGTTAAAAATACAGCTTCTGGAAGATGAGTTAGATTTTTAAACCTATCAAGTGCTTCAAGCAAAATTACCTTAAACTCAGGCGTTCTGTGATGAATAGTCTCATCAAGAAACGTTTTTCTAACAAAAAGAGGAATTTCAACCGGTCCCGGTGTTGCCAAAATCATTTATTACCTCCTAATTTTTGTGCTATCTTTTCTGCATCAAATCCAAAATGTTTATAAACTTCACTTCCTTTTCCACTTGCCCCAAAAGTATTCATTCCGATTACTTCATCCGCATATTTATACCATTCAAAACCTCTGTTAGCCTCAATTGCTACAACTTTTCCTTTTAGTAATTCTTTTTTAAATTCATCGTCTTGTTTATCAAACAAATCAAAACAAGGAACACTTACAACCCTTGCATCTAACTTCTCAGCCACATCCATTGCCAAATTTACTTCGCTTCCGCTTGCAACCAAAGTTAAATCATTTCTTCCGCCTCTAAGAAGATAAGCACCACGGCTTAAATCCACTTCTTTTGGAGTAATATTTTTAAGTCCCTGGCGGCTTAGAGCAAAAACTACAGGTGCATCAATATTAAGTGCCGCTTTCCAGGCATTTACATTTTCATTTGCATCTGCAGGTCTGAAAACATACAGATTTGGAATGGCTCTAAGACTTGTTAAATGTTCAACCGGCTGGTGAGTCGGTCCATCTTCTCCTACTACGATACTGTCGTGAGTAAAAATCCAATAGTTTTTATGGCTACTAAGAGCTGCAATTCTAAGCGCACCCCTTAAGTAATCGCTAAATACCAAAAACGTCGCAGCATATGGTAAAAATCCATAAGCAGAAAATGCATTGTTAATTGCAGCCATTGCGTGTTCTCTGATTCCGTATTGAATATTTCTTCCGTGAGGAAACTTATCTTCTCCTTCAAGCCATGTATTGTTACTTGGAGCAAGGTCTGCACTGCCTCCAAGAAAGCTTGAAATAGCTTTTGCGATTGCATTTAGAATAATTCCGTTACTTTTTCTTGTAGCGATACTCTCACCCTCTTTAAATTCAGGCCACTTGATTTTAGAATAGTCTTTTTCAAAAAAGGCTTTAATTTCACCAACCCTTGCTTTTTTCTCCCATTCTCTTTCAAAAAGCTCTCCTCTTTCTTTTACACATCTAAATCTAATCAAAACATCATCAGGTACATAAAACGTTTTATCAACCGGGAATCCTGCAGCTTCTTTTGATTTTTTAATTACCTCTTCTCCAAGTGGGGCTCCGTGCGTTTTTTCACTCCCTTCAAGCCCGACAGCCCCTCTTGCAATAATTGTTTTTGCAATTATCAAAGTAGGTCTTCCATCAGACTCTCTTGCCTTAATTAAAGTCTTTTTAATATCGTCAAAATCGTGCCCGTTCATCTCAAGCACTCTAAAGTTTTGAGCTTCAAACCTTTTTTTTATATCATCTTTAAATACCTCTTCAACTTCACCCTCGATTGATATATTGTTTGAATCATAAATCAAAATCAAATCTTCAAGTTCTAAACTCCCGGCGATTGAGCAGGCTTCGTATGAAATTCCTTCTTCCAAATCCCCATCTCCGCAAAAACACCATACTTTATGGTCAATTTCAGGAAATTTTTTATGCATAAATTTTTTTGCCATTGCAAAGCCAACTGCATTTGCCACACCTTGTCCTAAAGGTCCTGTTGTTACTTCAATTCCCGGAGTGTGTCCGTATTCCGGATGTCCTGGAGTCCTGCTTCCAAGCTGACGAAAAGCTTTTAAATCATCCATCGTAATATCATATCCCCAAAGATAAAGCATCGAATAAATTAAAGGGGTTGCATGCCCACCTGAGAAAACCACTCTATCTCTATTAATAAAATCGGGATTATGAGGGGTAAGTCTTACAACATCACTAAACTCAACCATAATATCGGCAAGCCCAAGAGCCGCTCCGGGATGCCCTGATTTTGCCTTCTCTACCATATCGGCTGCCAAAAACCTTATTGTATCAGCCATCTTTTTTTTCATTTCTAAATCCATTATAACTCCTTTTTATTTTTATGCCTGTAAAGATATTTTTCCAACAAACCGTTAAGCTCGTTTTTTAAGTTTTCATCAAAACTTTCAAGTTCTTTTTTAAGTTCATCTGCTAACTTATCGGCTTCTTTTAATGCTTTTTCTTTACCTAAAATCGTTACAAATGTGTTTTTATGTAAATCAATTCCTGTAGTTTTTCCGGTTTTGCTTTCATCTTCTAAGTCTAATAAATCATCTTGAATTTGAAATAAAAGCCCCAGTTTTAAACCAAAATCATAAAGCTTTTTAGCAAGTTCATTTTTATTAACAACAATAGCCCCCATTTTTAAAGAAGCCGCTATAAGTTTTGCCGTTTTATTAAGATGAAGTTCTTTAAGCTCATTAATATTTAATTTTTTATCTTCAAAATACAAATCAATAGCCTGTCCTAATACCATGCCCCTCGGGCCTGCATTTTGAGAGAGAATTTTAATAAGCTCCACTTTCACATCACTGTGCATCGGAGCTTTGCTTAAAACCTCAAAAGCATAAGTATTCAATGCATCCCCTACTAATAAAGCAGTCGCTTCATCATAAGTAATATGAAGAGTAGGATGCCCTCGTCTAAGAGATGCATTATCCATAACAGGCAGGTCATCGTGAATAAGTGAATAAGTGTGAATCAGTTCAACTGCAAAAGCTGCATATTTTGCATTTTCTACTAAAAGTGGATTATAAGCTTTTACAACCGCTAAAAGAAGTTTTGGCCTAAAGTGCTTTCCTCCTGCTAAAAGCATTTCATTTAAGGCCTTTTCAAAAAAAGGATGAAAAGTTTTAATTTTTATTAAGTTCTCTTTTATAAATTTTTCCATTTATCGCCTTAGAGGTATATTTATTGTAATTCCATCTTTTTTAACTGTAATTGTAACATTTTTGTTAAATGAAAGTATTTTTTTCAATTCCTCAAAAGAATTTATTTTTATATTATTAACAGCTATAAGCTTAGCCGGAGGCTTAACAAAAGTTTTTTGAATAATACTTTCAGGAAGCTTTATTATTTTTAGATTTTTATCTATTTCTATTCCATAATAAATTAACGGAGTAAAATTATATAATTTTTTTCTGACTTTCAAAGCAACAGTAGTTTTGTTAGTCTTAATTACTATAACATCTCCTTTTTTTCCAAGAATGACATATTTCGAAAAAGTTTTTACATTTGCAGGTTTTAGATTAATTTTTACAATTTTATCTCCCACTTTTATATCTTTAACATAAAAAGGGTCTATGCTTTTTACAATCATATTTTTATCCACTTCTATACCAATATCCCCCCAATAACCATATTTTACAAAATGTTTTATAAATTCACTTTTTAAAAAGCCATCTCCTCTGCCAACCCCATAAGCCTTGCAAAAAATATCTGTCACAATACTGTTTATCTCACCTTTAACACTAAGTTTTGCAAAATTTAAAAATTCCATATCCTTTGCAAAAGTTCCCCCATAAACACTTTCATAATTAACAAAAGCCATAAACCATCCAAGTTTAGCATTATCATAAAACTTAATAGGATTTTTGTTTTTCTGTTTTACCACATACATTTTAGTAAAAGGGTCAAAGAAAATATAATTATGAAGTTTAGAAAATGTAACACTCCTATTTTTAGTAACCGGAATTAACTCTTTTATATTTTTATATTTTTGAAAACAGGGGGAAAAATCTATTTTAAAAGCAAACAAAAAAAGAGGAAAAAAAAGTAAAAATCTCATTGTCCTAAATTCATTCCTCCAAACATATTAAGAGCTTCTCTTTTCTTATCTTCTACAGCCATTTTAATAGCATCATTTACAGCACTCATAATAAGAATTTGCAAAGATTCTTTATCTTCAAGTAAAGAATCATCAATTTTTAAATCAATTACTTCAAGTTTTCCATTTACACTCGCTTCTACAAGTCCGCCACCGCTTTTTGCCGTATAGGTTTTATTATCAGCTTGCTGCATCTGCTCCTGAAGCTTTTGCATCATTTCATTTAAATCAATATTTCCAAACATCATTCCTCCTGTAAATAAGTAGTTTTTTCGATAATATTATTATTATCATCAACAATAAGCACAGCCGGTTTAAATTTTTTTGCTTCATCTATACTCATCTGAGCATAAGCAATAATAATTATTTTATCTCCAGGATGCACTTTTCTTGCAGCAGCCCCGTTTAGACATATATCTCTTTTTCCTCTCTCACCCTTAATAACATATGTTGAAAATCTCTCTCCGTTATTAATATTTACAATATCAACTTTTTGCCCTACAAAAAGGTTTGCTTCTTCCATTAATTCTTCATCAATGGTAATAGAACCTACATAATTTAAATTTGCATCAGTTACAGTAGCTCTGTGGATTTTGCTATAAAGCATTTCAATTGTCATTTTCTTCCCTTACGCCCAAAATTCCTTAGGAATCAGATATTCTTCAACAGGTTTCCCTTCAATAATATGCTCTTTTAAAATTCTATCAATCTTTTCTTTATCCAAATCTACATACATATAACTCCCAGGCTCAACAAGCATTACAGGTCCAAAATTACATCTATTTAAACATCCTGTAGGGACTATCCAGTTTATCATAGGGTCAATTCCCATTTCCATCATTTTTTGTTGTGTATATGGAAACAAATCCTCTTTTCCTTCTCTAACACAACTTGGTTTTGGAAAATTCGGCGGTCTTTTTACCTGACACATAAATATTATATTTTTTGGTTTTGGCATTTGCATATGCACTCCTTTTTTTTACCCTATTATATCTTAAAGAATTAACTATTTATTAATTATATCACATTCTTTCAACTAAAATTACTTTTGCAATTAAAGGGTCAAAATATTTTCTCATAATTTCTTTTACTTTTTTCTTTTCAAGCCCTCCAACTCCTGTACCTAAATAAGGGGTAATTACAAAAACTTCTTTATTATCTAAAAACTCAGCTATATTTTTGCAGATTTTTTCTATTATTTCATAATCCGGAGCTACTTTTAAAGCTCCGGGTCTATAATCCATAACAGCCGCATGAATTGCAAACTCATAACTCTCACACGGATAAACGGTAACAGCAATGTCTCCAGGATTTAAAAAACCGTGTGTTTTAACCCATTCATCCATAACTTCTTGAAGCTTTGGGCACATTCTTTTTAAAACCCCGCTAACTCCACTACCGAGCTTTAATAGCGTATTGCTTGGATTTATAATATAATCACCTTTAAAATCTCTTATGTCACCTCTTATTACTTCAAACATCAATACGCACCTTTTCTTGTAATTACTATATAAGCAGTTTTAAGTAAAATCATAAAATCAAGCTCAAACGACCAGTTTCTTATATACCATACATCTAGTAAAATTCTTTCATAAAAAGGCAGTTCGTTTCTTCCACTGACCTGCCAAAGCCCTGTAATACCCGGCTTTACCCGTTTGTAATATTCAAAATATTTTCCCATCTCTTTTATCTCATCAGGAAGATAAGGTCTTGGCCCAATAACTGCCATTTCTCCTTTTAAAACATTTATAAGCCAAAACAACTCATAAACAGAAGTCTTTTTTAAGAATTTTTTTGATATTATAACATTTAAAAAAGGTCATTTTTATGTCAGAAAATCAGAGATATAAGTTTACGCCTGCCCCATTTCCATATACACATTATCAAGAAGATGAAATTGATTTAAAAGAATTAACAAAAACTATTTTAAAGTATAAAAAATTTATTATTATCTTCACAGTTATAGGGACTTTAATAGGTGCAATATTTGCTTATACAAAAACACCTATTTATGAAATAAAAGCCAATCTCCAACCAGGTTATATTATTAAAAATCTATCAACTAAAAAATATTTTTTTTCTCCTACAGTTTTAAATACTTATATAAAAAGTAAATTCGATCAATCATATATATATAATTATCCTCAAATAGAATCAAACATTATAAAAAAAACTGATATATTATCTATTTCAATTCAAGATTATTCAAATAAAAATGCAATTAATGACTTAAGAAAGATACTTGATGATATACATCAAAAAGAAATTCAAAAAATAAATTTTTATAAAAAAACTATAAAGAATAAAATTGATATTTTAAACAAACAAAAAAATAATTTTCAAAAAGAAATCAAAATTTTAAAACAAAATATTCACAATATAAAAGACCCAAATATATATCAACTAACATTATCTCAAATAAATCAATATCAAAATAATTTAGTAAATCTAAATTTGCAAATTGAAGACCTTAAAAAACAGATATCTCCTTTAAATATAAAGCAAACCTATATAGTAGGTGATAT
>JAMOSM010000134.1 GCA_027063075.1 Nautiliaceae bacterium
ATATGGAGAAAGTCTGATAGATTACGATAAAAGCATAACAAGAATCAGTTTTGGAATTGCTTTTTACAGGGATTTATTTTAATCCCTGTAAAAGAAAAGATATAATACTATCAACTCCAAATCCACTAGCCCCATAAGGATTATACCCCCACTCTTTTTCAACATAAGCAGGTCCTGCTATGTCAAAATGTATCCATTTATTTTTATTGTCTTTTTCAATAAATTCGCTTAAAAAGAGTGCCGCAGTCAAAGCACCGCCGTATCTGCTGCTTGCAATGTTACAAATATCTGCTACATTACTTTTTAGTAATTTTGGAAGATATTTATTAAACGGAAGATACGCAAAATGTTCTCCTCTACTCTCACCAACTCTTATAGCTTTATCAATCTCTTTTTTATTAAATCCCATAACTCCGGCAGTATATTCACCAAGCCCTACAACACAAGCTCCAGTTAATGTTGCAAAATCCATAATTTTGTTAAAATCTTTTATATTTTCCTGTACGTAGCAAAGACAATCAGCTAAAACAAGTCTTCCTTCCGCGTCTGTATTTCTAACTTCTATCGTTTTTCCGTTTTTAGCTTTTAACACATCATCCGGTTTATAAGCATTGCCTCCTATCATATTTTCAGCCGCACCTAATATTGCATGAACTTCAATATCAAAACCAAGTTCGCTAACAGCTTTTATAATTCCAAGTACCGTTACGGCTCCAGATTTATCACTTTTCATAGTTACCATATAATCAGCAGGTTTTAAGCTAAGTCCTCCACTATCGTATGTAAGACCTTTACCTACAAGTACCACTTTTTTCTTAGCGTTTTTCGGTTTATAAGCCAGATGAACAAGCCTTGGAGGATTAGCACTTGCTTTTCCTACTGCATAAAATGCCCCGTATCCGTTTTCTCTTAGCCACTCTTCATCATAAATTTTACATTCAAGATTATTTTCTTTTGCCACATCTTCGGCAATTGCTGCAAGTTTTGCAGGAGTAATTTCATCTGGCATTGAATTTATTATATCTCTTACAAAATTAATAGTATTTGCTCTAATTTCTGCTTCTTTAATAATTTCATCAAAATCTCTTTTTGAATTAATAGCAATTGTTTTTACAGGATGTTTTGCCTTTTGGCTTTTGTATTTGTCAAACTCATAATCTCCTAAAATAAACCCTTCAAAAAAACTAAGAAGCAAATCTTTGTCTTTTGTATTTGGGGGTGTTATTTCTACACTTTCAAATTTATAGTTTTTAAGAGCTTTTATAATTTTTGCAGTTGCCGTTTTTAAATTTTCGCTGTTAAGCTCATCAATTCCTACATAAACTCTTTTCCTATCAAGCAATACCAAAACTTCTCCGTCTTTTCCTTCAAACCCGTACTCTTCAAATTTTTTGCTTCCATTTATAACAATCTCAGCCTTAACTTGACCTTTACCTTTAACAAACTCCATCTATTCCTCCTCTTTTTTATTAATATACCATAAAATTCCCCATAAAATCGCTACAAACATTATACCAAAATACCAGTGTTCTTTTAGCCATTTAATAAGACTCAAAAGTTCTTCCCCAAAATAATAAGCCGGAATTATAGTAAGACTTGCCCAGATAAACGCAGAAATTAAATTAATTATTGCATATTTTTTAGGGTCATACCCAAGTACTCCTATTGTCATAGGAATAATGGTTCTCATTCCATAAATGAAACGCTGAAAAAAAATCACCCATCCCCCATATTTCCTAAGAAGGAGCCTTGCTTTTGCAAACTTACGCCTATGAGCGTTTAGTTCTTTTAAAACCCAGTCTTTATTCACTCTACCAAGATAATAATAAATCTGGTCTCCTATAAAGCCTCCAAGGGCTGCTACTAAAATAGCAAGCCATAAATTCATATCACCTGTATGTGAAAGTATCCCGGCCATTATAAGACCGGTTTCTCCTTCCATAATAGACCAAAAAAAGAGTATTATATATCCATATTTTTTCAGTAGCTCAACCAAATGCTCTTCAGAAAAAAACTCTTTTACTGATTCAAAGTCAAAACCATATAAAAAACTAACAAACAAAATCGATAAAATTATCCACTTTTTCATTCTTCAAAATCCAATAAATTTTTTGCCTGCATCATATCCTTATCACCTCTACCGGATAAATTTACAATTACAAGCTTTCCTTGAATATTAGGCAGTTTTTTAAGATATGCCACTGCGTGAGAAGATTCAAATGCAGGAATAATGCCCTCTTTTTGACTTAGCCACACAAACGCATCAAGCGCTTCTTTATCTGTAATGTAATCATATTTTACATTCCTTTTTTCAAAATGATAGGCATGTTCTGGTCCAATTCCCGGATAGTCAAGCCCTGCAGAAATTGAATGGGCTTCTAAAATTTGTCCGTCGTCATCCTGCAAAAGATAACTCATCTGCCCGTGAAGCACCCCTGGAGCTCCGGCATTAAGGCTTGCACCGTGTTTTCCACTTTCAATTCCAAGACCTCCTGCCTCAATTCCTATACACTGAACGTTTTCTTCTTCTAAAAAGTGAGAAAAAATCCCCATAGCATTACTTCCGCCGCCTATACAGGCTATAACGTAATCTGGCATTTTTCCTTCTTTTGCCAAAATCTGAGCTTTTGCCTCATACCCGATAATTGCCTGAAAATCCCTCACCATCATAGGATACGGATGAGGACCTGCAACTGTTCCTATTACATAAAAGGTATCTCTTGCATTACTAACCCAATATCTTATAGCCTCATTCATAGCATCCTTAAGCGTTCTGCTGCCGCTTTTTACCGGATGAACTTTTGCACCAAGAAGTTTCATTCTAAAGACATTAAGTTCTTGTCTTTTAACATCTTTTTCTCCCATAAATATTTCACACTCTAAGCCTAAAAGCGCTGCAGCCGTGGCAGTTGCTACTCCGTGCTGACCGGCTCCCGTTTCTGCTATTACTCTTTTTTTACCCATTTTTTTAGCAAGCAGAACCTGACCTATCGTATTATTTACCTTATGGGCACCCGTGTGGTTTAAATCTTCTCTTTTTAAATAAATTTTTGCATTAAGCTCTTTACTTAAATTTGGGGCAAAATAAAGTCCAGTTGGACGACCAATATACTCTTTGTAATAATAATCCATTTCTCTCCAAAACTCTTTATCAAAACGGATACTTTTATAAAACTCTTCAAGTTCAAGTAAAACCGGCATTAAAGTCTCAGGTACATATCTTCCCCCAAACTTATCAAAATGCCCTCTCTCATCAGGGTCAAAAATAGGTTTTGGAATATACATATACTTCCTTTTAGTTTTTTGATATTATATTAAAAAAAGGAGAAAGTATGAATGGATATATTCATCATCAATTTATTTTAGACGGAATTTGGTATGGGATTATCAGCGGAGGTGAGAGAATTGACATTGTAAAACTTCCTGAAATGGAATCTATGAAAGATAAATCAAAAGCAAAAGAAATAGCACTAAAAGCGTGTGAAAAATTCAATTGCCAAGATGAAAACTGCATTCAAGATAAAAATACAGATACTGTTATAAGACATTTGATTTATTGTCTTAACAAATAGAACAGAGGAGATTAATATTTAACTAAACTATCAACCTCTACTCCCATTTCTTTTAGCTTTTTAGCTCCGTCAAGAAAAGTAAGCTCAATCAAAAACACTGCCGCAACTACTCTCCCTCCAAGTTTTTTAATAAGTTTTACAGCAGCTTCAGCGGTACCACCCGTTGCAATTAAATCGTCAACAAGCAACACTTTTGGATTTTTAATCTCAAATGCGTCAATATGCATTTCAATCTCATCAAACCCATACTCAAGCGCATATTTCTCAGCCACCGTGGTTGAAGGAAGTTTTCCTTTTTTTCTGATTGGCACAAACCCTTTTTTGTTTTTAACGGCAATAGGGGCTCCGAAAATAAATCCCCTACTCTCAATCCCACACACATAATCAACATCCGGGTATTTTTTTGCAAAATAATCAATCACCTCACTAAAAAGTTCGCCTTTATTTAAAAGAGTTGTAATATCTTTAAAAATTATCCCTTTTTTAGGATAATCGGGAATATCTCTTATAGCCTCTTTTACTCTCTCTTCTAAACTCATAAAAATCTCCTTATTTATTGCGAATTTTTAAAAATCTTCCAAAATTCATTTTCATAATAATAGACTATTTTATCATAACCTATTAAATTTTCATAATTTTTCTCATTAGCACTTTTAGTAAAATTATAAGATCCGGTATAAACAAAATCATCCACTATTAAAACTTTATCGTGCAATTTTCCAGGAACTGAATCTAGTTTTACATCTATGCTGTTATTTATTAAATAAGAATATACAGAATATTTGTTATCATAAAAATCTCCATCCATTACCCCTTTTACATCAACTCCTCTTTTTTTCGCTTTTATAATCGCCTCGGCTAAATCATAATCAGTAAAAGCATATATTAAAAAATAAATTCTTTTAGAGGCACTATTTATCTTATTAATTAAGATAGATTTTATATTGTCGTTTGGAGAAAAATAGACTTTAAAAGAGGAATTTAAAGCTAAATAAGAAACATTTTTATCTAAAATCATTTGAAAATCTTTTTTATAAATATCCGCTATTTTTAAATCTTCTATTCTTATAAAATTTTCATAATTTCTATAAAAAGCATAATAAGTGTAATTTCCAGACCCGCTCCATACTATTTTATCGTCTATAATCATATATTTATTATGCATAGTATATTTACTGTTATCTTCTATAACTAATATATCCGTTTTGTTTAAATCTTTAATTTTTTGATTATTTAAAAATTCATCATCTACAATAATTTTAACTTTAACCCCTCTTTTAGAGGCATTTAATAAAGCATTTATGATTTTATCATTTGTAATTTCATAAATTGCTAACTCTATACTTTCTTTAGCTAGATTAATATCTTTTATAATAATCTCATCTACCCCGTTAATATAATCCCCAGAAGTTTTTGAAAAAAACACTTTAATAAAATGTGTATTATTATCTTTTTTATAAGAAGTGTTAGAAGAATTGCATCCTATAAATATAAAGTAAAGAAAAAAGAAGAAAAAAAATTTTTTCATTATTTAACTTTTTCTAAATATTCTCCCGTCCTTGTATCAACTTTGATTTTATCTCCTTCAACTATATGACAAGGAACAGTAACAACAGCTCCTGTTTCAAGTTTTGCTGGTTTTCTACAAGCACCGCTTCTGTCTCTGTTACTTACAGGCTGAGTTTCTACTACTTCTAATACTACCTGCATTGGAAGCTCAACTCCGATTACTTTTCCATTGTGAAATAGAATATCAACATTCATCCCTTCAAGCAAAAAGTCTTTGCTCTCTTCAAAAACTTTTACATCAACAGGCAGCATTTCAAAAGTTTCATTATCCATAAAATGATAAATATCCCCTTCATTATATGAATATTGATATTTTCTTCTCTCAAGATTAGGCTCATCTGCTTTATCACCTGCATGAAATGTTTTTTCAATTACCCTTCCATCAATTAAATTTTTTAGTTTCGTCCTTACAAAAGCTGCACCTTTTCCCGGTTTAATATGATGATATTCGATAATTTTATAAGGAACTCCGTCAAGTTCTATATTTAGATATTTTTTTAAATCACTCATACCATATGCCATTTTTACTCCTTTTAAATTTCTGCATACCCGACACTTAGGGCCGCTTTTAAATTTTTAAGCTCATTTAAAACTTCATCATTTACATCATTATCTACAATAATAACAGCCATTGCTTGACCTTCTTTATTTCTACCAAGCCTAAAGTCTGCAATGTTGATATTATGTTTTGCAAGAGTCATACCAACTTCTCCAATAACTCCTGGGACATCTGTATTTTTAAAGAAAATCATTTTTCCTTTTGGTTCAAATTCTAAATCAAAACCTTTAAATTCTACAACCCTTGGATGATTTTCAAGCATTGTCCCGCTTATTGAATACTCTCCATCATCTGTAATTACTTTTATATTTACAAGATTTTTATACGTTTCGTTTTTAGAAGATTTTACTTCTGTCTCGATTCCCTTTTCTTTTGCTAAAAATTCAGCATTTACATAATTTACATTATCTGTAATATTTTTCAAAAGCCCAACGAGACTAAAAGTAAGTACCGATTTATCTTCTTTTGCTATATCTCCGCTTAAGTTTATTTTTACTTTTTTAATAGGTTTATTAATAATTTGAGAGAGGATATATCCCATTTTTTGAGCAAGTTCAAGATATTTAATAATCCACTCAGGAGTATTTGCAGTATTTATAGGAAGATTTAATGCATTTGGATAACTGCTGCCCCTTAGAGCCTCAATTATAGCTTCAGCTGCCTGGACTGCAATTCTCTCTTGTGATTCAATAGTATTTGCCCCGATATGAGGAGTAACTGATGTGTTTTCAAGTTCAAAAAACGGATGCTCAGTCACAGGCTCTTTTTCAAACACATCTATTCCAAGCCATCTTATTTTTCCGCTTTTAAGTCCTTCATAAACATCTTTTTCATTATAAAGCCCGCCTCTTGCGCAGTTAATCAAAACTACGCCGTCTTTCATTTTCTCAATCTCTTTTTTTGTAATCATATTGATTGTTTCTGGCGTTTTTGGAGTATGGATTGTAATAAAATCACATTTAAGTATCTCA